>DASCPR010000059.1:0-2545 GCA_036012625.1 Prochlorococcaceae cyanobacterium Fu_MAG_50 | reverse complement strand
GCCAAACTCAATTCATCGCATTTTTATAAAAACCAGCAATAGCAGCCTCATCCACCCAGAGATGCAGATTGGCATGGGAGCGCAACCAACTTGCGGGCAATTCAGCTGTGCAGGGTGACCTCAACCAGGCCTCAAGGATTTCAGCCTTTGACGCCCCAGTTACAACAAGATGAATCTGATCAGCAGCAAGAATCTCCCTTAAGCCAACCGTGATCGCCTGGGCAGGAACATGCGCAGGATTGCCATCAAAGCCAGCTGCGTTCTGCTGGCGGGTGGCCTGCGTTAATGACACAACCCGGCTGACTGAGTCAAGGCCGCAGGGGGGTTCATTGAAGCCAACATGGCCATTGCTTCCCAATCCGAGGAGTTGTAGACCCAAACCACCGGCCTGGTTCAACTGATCGCCATAGCGTCTGGCCGCAGCCTGGGGATCTTGCCCATGGCCATCTGGTACCCGCAAGCGATCCTGGCTCAGGCCAAGACGATCACCAAAATGGCGCCTCATATAAGAATGAAATGTTCGCGGATCATTCACAGCCAGACCCACATATTCATCAAGATTGAAACTCAACCACCCGTTCTGAAGCTTCTGCAAATCTGCTGCTGGCCAATCGAGAAGCCTGGCCAGCAATTGCTGATACACAGGCTCCATGGTTCGTCCTGTCGCCAGACCAAGGGGCTTCGGGGTTTGAAGTGTCAACCGCTGATGCAGATGGGTCTCCAGGGCATCTGCAAGGGCAGCCACCAACTCTGAAGCAGCAGCGAAAACATTGACCTTGCAGGGCAACACATCAAATACCGCCTGCCTCACTTGCTCCTGATTCAACAGAACAGGCTCTCCCGCTGCCGCTCAACCGTTCCAGACTGGCGCAAGCGGCAGCTTGCGCACCAGGGAAGGATCCTGAAGCTGGCGGTAGGGACGAATCTCCACTCCCCGGTAGTAGTGCCTGAGGATCTGACGAAAATCAGCGCCCCGCTCTGCCAAGCCCTGGGCACCCCACTGGCTCATGCCAACCCCATGGCCGTTTCCCTGACCATGAATCAGTAAAACGGCTTGAGACCCCTGGGCAGGTAAGCCTGGTCGCAAGCTCACAAACGGCCGCGCTGTTGAGGAGGCCACCACAGGCATCAGAGCCCCTGTGGCGCTGTCATGCCTGTAGCTCTTCAGCGGTGGAAAGCTTTTCGCTGGCGCAGCCTGCTGCGATCTGAGCACACCAGTTCTGAGCACACCTGATCTGCCTGCTGGTGCATTGGGAGCCAGCATTTCAAAGCGGATCAATGTGCTTTTCAAACCAAGCCGGCGGCGCAGCTCTTTGCCTGAAAGCAGCAAAGCCCCCGATGGTCCATAAACCTTGGCTTGGCGCACACGACCTGTGGAGCTGGTGCTCACGGAATCAATACGCCTGACCCCGCCAATTTCACGAAACGCCTGCGCAAGCTGCTGGCGATCAAATCCCTTTTTCCAGCGATGCACAGGACTGTGCTGATCATGGGCCGGCACGCTGACCAGATAGGGGTGCTGATATTTCCAGACCGCCCCACTGGCTTCTGTGGCGCCACCGGAGCTGCTGTGAAAGACAGCATCAATCAACCGCCTGCCATGGACAAGCACCAGTGAGCGGGTGCTGTTCACCGCCTGCCTGGTACTGGCTGTTTCAGATTCCAGACCGAGATAGACCTGACTGGCAACACTGGCCTTCAGATCAAATTCGCCTGGCTTACCGATTTGCCGCAGGGCATAGGTGCGGGCCGCCACGGCCTGGGCCTGAAGGGCTGCCAGTGGCCATTTCGCTGGCATCTCACTGCCCACGACGCTGGCCAGATAGCTCTCCACGCCAAGATGATTGATCACCTGCACAGCTCGGCCTTTGGCGCGTAAACGCAGCTCCCCTTGATAACGATGGCGGCCAAGCCAGATGCCGCGGGGATCATCACTGCTGACCCGCAGCTCATTGTTATGGGCCAACCTGACCTGGCGGCGTGGTGCGCCAACCAGCTCAAGCAGCAACTGCCCTGAACCAAGGCGCACCGTGATCCCTTTGACTCTGAGCTGCTCAGAACCCACGCCCCTCAACATCAAGGGTTGGTTTGCATCGGCGCGCAAACGCAATTCCGGGGCTTCGCGCAACAGAACCCGCATCACGGGTTCTGTTCCCGCCATCGCTGCGGGGAGGGTACCCAGGCTGGTCAGAAGGAGTCCACCGGCCAGTCCTGAGGACCAGATCAGTGCTGACTGAGCCACGATGCTGCGACCTGACAACAGCCCATTCTGCCTCGATCAAGCCTCTGCGGCCAGGGGCCAACCCAGCTCGTGTCAGCATGGCGACTGAGCATGCAAGACCGTGCAGGTCACCTTTCTCGGTACCAGCTCCGGCGTCCCCACCCGCGCCAGGAATGTCTCCTCACTGGCCGTGAGGCTTCCGCAGCGATCAGAGCTCTGGCTCTTTGATTGCGGGGAAGGAACACAGCATCAATTCCTGCGCAGTGACCTGCGCCTGTCTCAGCTGAGCAGGATTTTCATTACCCACATGCATGGTGACCATGT
>DASCPR010000058.1:0-14590 GCA_036012625.1 Prochlorococcaceae cyanobacterium Fu_MAG_50 | reverse complement strand
AGTCTCTTGTTGCAGTGGCAACTCGATTGATCATGGAGACCTCAATTGATGATGCAATAGGCAGCAATGGATAGCTTTGATTAAAGGCGTGATAGAGATTTCGGAGCCTGATCTTTTCCGGCTTGTTTTGATTGTCTCTATTTGCTTTTGCCTTCTTTTTTGGCTGATCATTGATGTGATCTCTTTCAGGCATCAACAGGGCGATGGCGTTACTGAGCTCAGGGGTTCCAGCCCTGCCCAGCGTTGCAGTCCTTTCCAGGCCATGACCTGTTGATGAAGCCAGTGATGACCATCTTCATTGAGATGGATGCCATCGGGTTCAAGCCAGCTCAGCCATGCCGGTTCAGAAAGCATGGCGGCATGCAGGGACAGGAAAGGCACATCGGCCTCCAGGCAGGCTTCCTCGATCTGTGCCTCGTAGAGGGCGGCTGCCTCATTGGAGTACCAGAGGCAGTCCGCAAAGGGCATCACCGCTTCATCCACGGGTGTTAAGCCCACCATCAAAACAAAGGTGTTCTGCTTGATCTCGTTGAGCAGCTGCTGAAGGCCAAAACGAAAACCCTCCGCGCTCAGCTGTGGTCGTCCATCCATTCTGCCGACGCGAGCTGTGTCATTCAGCCCCACGGCGAGAACCACGCCATCGGGGAACTTGCGGCGAAGTTCACCGCGACATTGCCACTCGTGTTTCCAGCGGGCCGCAACCCGTTCCAGGCCATCCCCCCTGATCCCCAGTGGATAGATCACCGGAGCGGCAGGCAGCGTCATCCAGCTCTTGCGCAGCCGTTCACACCATCCACCGCCATCACGATCCCCCCATCCATACACTCCGCTGTCTCCGATAACGATCAGTTGTCGGGTCTGGGTGAGCATCATCTCGGGCAAGGAATGACTCAGCTTTGCAGGGCCACAGCTGCAGGGCCAAGGGGTTTGGTCCCGAGCCAGTAATTGCGGCACTGATCACTGATCGATTCGCCGATCAGGGTCAGGGTCACAAACACAATCAGAACAAGCAGAACCTGGGCCCAGTTGAAAGCGCTCAGGGATTCGAGCAATTGCCATCCAAGGCCCGCACCACCCACCAAGCCAACAACAGCTGTTTCGCGCAGCATCACATCGGTTCGGTAGGCGGCATAGGCCAGATAACCTGGGCTCTGGGGACTGAGGCAGCCATAGAGCCAGGCCGATCGTGAGCCTGCCCCTGAGGCCCTGAACGCGATCCTCGACTTCTCGCACTGCTGGTCAAGCCCTTCCCGCAGTAGGCGACCCATGATGCCGAGATTGTGCAGACCCAAGGCCAGGGCGGCAACGGCAAGGCTGGGGGTTGTGCTCAGCAGCAACAGCAGGGCCGTGAGCGGAGCTGGGATGAGACGCAACAGTGCCCAGCAACCTGTTTGCAGTGTCATGCCGAAGCGATTGGGCAGCAGCAACAATCCCAGGGGAGGCAGGCCAATCGCGATCGCCGCGGCCAGCAGTGTCAGCCCCAGGGTCTCGCTGATCAGGTTCAGCCAGGGAAGTTCAAGCAACGCCATGGAGAGCTCGTCCAGGGTGGGCCACGGCAGCCCATGCCAGCTCAAGCCAGCCTGGGCATCCAGGTCAAGTTGAAACAGCCAGCAGACGCTGAACAGCAAGACAAGCAGCATCAGAGTGAGGCTTTGCAGCAGCTGCTGGGCCGCCATCCCCGTTGTTTTCAGCCGCAACCGCCACCAGCGCAACAATTTTTCGAGACTGAACATCACCGCTGCCAACATCCAGAGGCCGGTCCACATCTCCCTGAACTGCAGGGATTGCAATGTCAGCTGCAGATCGGTTCCGAGCCCTCCCAGACCAAAGACACCGAGGAGGGTCGCTCCCCGCAGGGCGCACTCGAGCCGGTAACCGCCATAGCTGATCAGCACCGGTGCCATCGGCGGGACGAAAGCCGTGGCAAGGGCACTGATCGGCGGAGCCCCCAGCTGACAGAGGGCGGTGAGCTCATCCCTTGGCTGACTGTCGATCTGATCAGCCACAACCCTTGCCACCAGAGCTGTGTAGGGAATTGTGATCGCAAGAATTGCCACCCAGACGCTCAAACCCAGCACCTGCAACAGCAGCAGCCCCCAGATCAGTTCATGGATGGCCCTCGGAACGGCCAGCACCCTGCGAATCAGCACCGCTGCCCAGGTTGGAGCTGCGAAGGTTGACCAGACAACAGTCGAGCTTGCCAGCCCCAGAACCAAACCGGCGATGCTGCTCACCACCCAGCTGAGCAGTGCTGTGACAACGGTCACCTGCAACCCCTGCCAGGCGCTTTGCAGCACCTGGTTCTGCAGAGAGGGTTGGCAGGCCGCTTGCACAAAGTCAGCAAGCAGGTTTAACCCGCCGCCATGAAGGCCTGCAAAAACCTTTGCCAGCAATGGAATCAGGGCCAGAGCTGGCAGCAGGGTGAGGATCGCTGGAGCAGGACGCAGACGGGTCATTCGGCTTGATAGAGCCAGTCGAGAGCTTGCGGATCAAGGTTCTTGGCCCGTTCATCCACAACCAGCCGCCCCGATCTGAGGCCGAGCACCCGGTCGAAGCGATGGATCAGGTCGGGACGATGAAGGCTGACGATCAAGGTTGAGGCAATGCTGATGCCCTTGGCAGCTCTTGATTCAAGAAGCAGGTCAAGCACGTCATTGGCCAAGGCGGGATCAAGGCCTGAGAGGGGCTCGTCAGCAAGGATCAATTCAGCTCCCTGACGCAACAACCTGGCCAGGGCGACTCTCTGGCGCTGACCACCGGAAAGCTGGGCGATGGAGGCGTCGAGAAGCTCCCCTGTCAGCCCTGCGGCTTGCAGGCATCGCCTGCAAGCCTCTGTTTCGATGTTGCCGAGCAGATTGGCAAGGGCCCAGAGCAGGCTGCGTTGGCTGAGGGCGCCGGCGTTGATGTTCTGGCCGACACTCAACCCCTCCACCAGGCGCAGATCCTGCCAGAGGGTCGCGATCGCTTGACGCTGCCTGGGTTTTCGCTGTGCCAGTGGGGTGCCTCTCCAAGAGGCACTGCCCTGATCGGGGTGGAGGCTGCCATTGGCAACGGCAAGCAGCGTGCTTTTGCCAGCTCCGCTTCTGCCCAGCAAGGCAATGCGCTCTCCCGCTTCGACGCTCAGATCAACAGCCTGCAAACGAGCCGCCTGCCTGGATCCACGCACCCAGACACCCCTCAGAACCAGCAGCTCATTGATGCTCATCGCCCTCAGCAGCGTCTTTTCAGACCTCACGCCAACAAATTGTCTGGCTGATGTTCAGATTACAGCTGAGCCAAATTAATGAGCATTGCCAACTGTTGGCGCTAGCTGGAGGGAAATAATCATGCCTGAAAAAATGAAGACTTGCCGCGCAGGCATTCTCAGTCATTTGTATGTAAGCAGTGGCTTCTCTGAAATTGATCATGGCAATGAACTGATGCATGGTGCTGCAAAGAGGATGCTGGAAATCACCAAGCAGCATGGAAACAGCCAAGCAGCATGGGAACAGCCAAGCAAGCCCATGATTATTCAAGGGTTGGTTTTAATTGCTGAATTCAGTTGATCTTTCCCAATTGGCGTCCAATATCTTCAATGGGCTTGTATTGCTGAGGATTAGCTTTGATGAATTTTTGCGCTCCAAACAGATCAAGGATCTTTCTCTGCTTTGCTGATTGTCTGTTAAGGCCAAGTATTGCCAGCTGAAGTTGTGTCGTGAATCCTGGCCTGAAACGCTGATCAAGTTCTGGTTGAACAAGCCAATGATAATCAGCGTAGGCTGGCGTTCGCCAGATCACCTTAACTTTCTTTGGATCAACGCGACCTCTTCTTACATTGGCTTTCCAGACCTGTTCATTGATTGCACCCGCCTCGTAGGAGCCACTCTGAACAAGTGCCAGGGTTGCGTCATGGCTGCCACTGAATCCAACTCTGCCACCAGCGAAATCCTTAGATCTAACACCAGCCTGCTGAAGAAAATATTGCGGCATCAATCGACCAGATGTTGAACTTTCAGATCCGAATGTGAAACGTTTTCCTTTCAGCAGCTTCAGATCAGATGTGCTTTTGATCGTTGGCAGCCCAGATGAACTATTGACAATGAACAGGCTATGGAATTGCGCATCGATCTCACGCTGGGCAAGAACACGCGCTCCTGGTCTCTGCAATCTGGCCTGCACCCCTGTCAGACCACCGAACCAAACCAGGTCAAGGCTGCCTGTTCGAAAGGCGCTCACCGCGGCTGGGTAATTGCTGATCGGGATATAGCGAACGTCGACGTTAAGTTCACGACTGAGTTCACTCGCCAACAGGCCATAGAGCCGATTCAGCTGCTCTGGATTCTGGTCGGGAATCGCTCCCACCCTCAGGGTGGGAGCGGCTTGAGCCGGCAGCACGACAATGAAAGGAATCACGGCCAATCTGTAGAGCAATCCAACAACAGCATCGATTCGCTTCATCTGCTCTGATCCACCTTTGCTGCTGTTAATTGGTGGGATTTATAGCGAATCAAGCAACTGCTTGAGTCTTTGCAGACCATCTGAAATTGTTTCACGGGAAACTGCGCAGGAGAGTCTGATGCAGCGATCATCCCCGAAGGCCATTCCTGGAACCATCGCCAGACCTGACTCTTCCAGGGCTGTTCTGCAGAAAGACACGGAGTCCGGACAGCTCTCGGGCAATTGGGGGAAGGCGTAGAAGGCTCCCTGGGGTTCAACCAGGGTCAATCCGCTGATGGCCTGCAACCCAGCTGAAATCAGCTTCCGGCGAGCTTCAAAGCTTCTGGCCATGGTCTTGACGCAGTCCCTCGGGCCCTGCAGCGCGGCAAGGGCACCACGTTGGGCAAAACTGCAGACATTGCTTGTGCTCTGGCTCTGCAGAGCTGCCGCCGCCTTGATCACTTGTGTATCGCCGCTGAGATAACCAAGCCGCCATCCGGTCATCGCCCAACCCTTGGCGAAGCCATTCACCGTGAAGATCCGATCTGCCAGATCGGGAGCCACGGCCGCAAAGCTGTGATGGGTCTGCCCTTCTGCCAGCAGGAATTCATAGATCTCATCGGTCATCACGAGCACCGTGGGGTGTCTGCGCAGCAGATCTGCCAGTGCGAGCAGCTCATCCCGGCTCAAAACACGCCCGGTGGGGTTACCTGGTGAGTTGATGATCAACAGCCGGGTCCTGGGGCTGATGGCGGCTTCGAGGGCCTGCAGATCAAGCTCGAATCCGTTGGCTGCAGAGGCGGGGATCACAATCGGATCCGCTCCTGCAAGGCGAGCCATTTCCGGGTAGCTGAGCCAGTAGGGAGAGGGGATCAGAACCTCGTCGCCCGGATTGAGAATCACCTGGAAGAGGTTGAAGATCGCCTGCTTGCCACCGTTGGTGACCAGAACCTGTTCAGGCAGTGCCGTTATTCCATTTTCACGATTGAGTTTTTCAGCAATGGCTGCGCGCAGTTCAGGGTCTCCCGCTGCAGGTCCATAGCGGGTGTAGCCATCTGCGAGTGCTCTCTGAGCGGCTTCTACGATGAAATCCGGGGTGTTGAAATCAGGTTCACCGGCGCTGAGGCTGCAGATATTCCGGCCTTCCTGCTGCAATTGCTTGGCCCTGGCGCTGATGGCCAAGGTGAGTGAGGGCTTCAGGGCCACAGCCCGGTCTGAGAGAAGTGGCGGGCGAGACATCAGCACCACACCCCGTCCAAGGGATGCGTTTAAAAATCACATCCTGCCTGATGTTGTGCTTCAGACAACCTCAAGGGGGTGGTGACACTGCTGATTGATAGCTGCCTTCATCAATTTCTTTGGGGTTCCAGGGGCCCATCCAAGCTCAGCCCCGCCTTGCCGGCCGGCTCTGCACAGCTGTTTTGCTCTTAGAGGCTGTTTTGCTCTTAGAGGCTGTTTAGGATTTCCTCCCATCTGCAGGTTGATGCCTACGGCTCCCCAACCCCTCTCTGAACCCTGTCCTGCGCAAGGATGTGAGCAAGCGATGAACTTCCATCAGCTGGTTGTGGGTCGTGGCAATCCCAGGGCCCCGTTGATGCTGATCGGCGAAGCACCCGGTGCCAGTGAAGATTCCCTGGCGAAGCCTTTTGTCGGTCGTTCCGGCAAGCTGCTGGATCGTTTGCTGATCAGTGTGGGTTTTGACACTGATCGGGATGTGTATATCTGCAATGCGGTGAAGTGCCGCCCACCGAAGAACCGCAGACCCACTGCTGCGGAACTCCTGGCTTGTCGCCCCTGGCTTGACCAGCAGATCGCCCTGGTGGATCCAGCAGTGATTGTGCTGGCAGGTTCCACGGCCATGGAGGCGATTCTGGGCATCAAGGGTGGAATCAGCAGATTGCGAGGCCGATGGCAGCAATGGCATGGCCGTTGGTTGATGCCCTTGTTTCACCCTGCCTATCTGCTCAGGAATCCCTCTGAGCAGGAAGGCCAACCGGTGGCACTCACCCGAGCAGACCTGGTTGCAGTGCGCCAGCGCCTCAGCACCCTCAAGCCAGGGGAGTCTGTGCCAGTGTTGGATTCAGTCGGGGGTTCCAATCCATGACGGCAACGGCCACTCTGACTTCGGATTCAGCACCTGTCTCCAGGCGATACGACACGCAGATTCACCGTCGAGCGACGAGAACAGTTCCTGTTGGTGATGTGACGATCGGCAGTGATCACCCAGTAAGGGTGCAATCAATGATCAATGAAGATACTCTTGATGTGGATTCTGCCACTGCAGCGATCCGTAGATTGCATGAAATTGGCTGCGAGATTGTCAGGCTGACAGTGCCGACCCTAGCTCATGCCAAGGCCGTTGCAGAAATACGCCAGCGTCTGATTGACACCTATCAGGCTGTTCCCCTGGTGGCAGATGTGCATCACAACGGCATGAAGATTGCCCTTGAGGTGGCCAATCATGTTGACAAGGTGAGAATCAACCCAGGATTATTCGTCTTTGATAAACCCAATCCAAATCGCACTGAGTTCACGGCTGATGAGATCTCGGCCATTGGCGAGCGGATCATCAGCAGGTTTGAACCACTGGTGAACGTGCTCAAAGAGCAGAACAAGGCCCTGCGTATCGGTGTCAACCACGGATCCCTGGCTGAACGGATGCTGTTCACCTATGGCGACACCCCTCTTGGCATGGTCCAGTCGGCGATGGAATTCATCCGTATCTGTGATCGGCTCGACTATCACAACATCGTGATCTCAATGAAGGCATCACGAGCACCGGTGATGCTTGCGGCCTATCGCCTGATGGCAGACACCATGGATAAGGAGGGATTCAATTATCCGCTGCATCTGGGCGTCACAGAAGCCGGTGATGGTGATTACGGCAGGATCAAGAGCACTGCCGGCATCGCCACACTGCTAGCAGAAGGTCTCGGAGACACGATACGGGTTTCGCTCACGGAGGCACCGGAAAAGGAGATCCCCGTCTGTTACTCAATTCTTCAGGCCATTGGTCTACGCAAGACAATGGTCGAATATGTCAGTTGTCCAAGTTGTGGGCGCACCCTCTTCAACCTTGAGGAAGTTGTTCACAAGGTGCGGGACGCCACCTTTCATCTCACCGGGCTTGATATCGCCGTGATGGGCTGCATCGTCAATGGCCCTGGTGAAATGGCTGATGCCGACTATGGCTATGTGGGCAAGGGACCTGGTGTGATCGCCCTGTACAGAGGACGAGACGAAATCCGCAAAGTTCCGGAGGCTGAAGGTGTTGAAGCCCTGATCCAGCTGATCAAGGATGATGGTCGATGGCTTGATCCGTCCTGAAATCGTTAAAGTGTGAATTGGTTGAGATTTGATATCGATGGCAGCACCTCGTCTTGATCGATCCTGGTGGGGGATCAACCGATCAGTCGCCTTTCTTCTTGGCGCCGGAGGTGCCACCGCCATCGTCGCTCTCGCGGCTCCAGGACTTGAATTACCGAGCACAAAATCCTCTGCGATAATTGATAGCCCGAAAGAGGTGATTGATCAGGTCTGGCAGATTGTCTACAGGGATTTTCTAGATACCAATGGTAAATACACCACTGATAGCTGGCTGAAGCTTCGCAGCAATCTTCTGAATAAGAATTATTCAGGAACCCCAGAATCCTACGAGGCGATCAGAGGCATGCTTGCCAGCCTGGATGATCCTTACACGCGGTTTCTTGACCCAAAGGAATTCAAGGAGATGCAGATTGATACGTCGGGAGAACTAACGGGAGTGGGGATACAGATTTCACTGGACAAAGACAGCAAGGAAATTGTTGTTGTTTCTCCCATTGAAGGCACCCCAGCATCCAAGGCTGGAGTTCAACCCAAGGATGTGATTGTCTCCATCGATGGAAAACCCACAAAGGGGATGACAACAGAAGACGCCGTCAAACTGATTCGGGGAGCTGAAGGCAGCAAGGTCACCCTCGGGCTGCGTCGAAAAGGGCAAGTCGTCGAGATTCCCCTGACCCGTGCACGAATTGAAATTCATGCTGTAAACAGTCAACTGAACACCACAGCAGCTGGCAAAAAGTTGGGATATATCCGCCTGAAGCAGTTCAATGCCAATGCGGCAAAGGAGATGCGCAGCGCCATCAGATCACTGGAAGAAGAAGGTGCCCAGGGTTATGTCCTTGACCTGCGTAGTAATCCTGGTGGCTTACTTGAAGCCAGTGTGACGATTGCGCGCCAATGGATTGATGAAGGGACGATTGTCAGCACAAAAACCCGTGATGGCATTCATGACATCCGCAGAGCGACTGGCAGCGCCCTTACGGATCGACCGGTTGTGGTGCTGGTCAATGAGGGGTCTGCCAGTGCCAGTGAAATTCTCTCAGGTGCAATTCAGGACAACGACCGTGGTGTTCTTGTCGGTCGCAAAACCTTCGGCAAAGGTCTTGTTCAGTCTGTGCGAGGACTTTCCGATGGCTCAGGTCTAACGGTCACGATTGCCAAATACCTCACCCCTCGTGGCACCGATATTCATAAAAACGGCATCAGCCCTGATGTGGATGCCGAAATGTCGGAAGAGGAGGTTAAAAACCTGACCTTGGAGGACCTTGGTACCAATAAGGACAGTCAGTACAGGATTGCTGAAACAACCCTGATCAGAGTGATCGAAAAGGTTGGCCAAGGTAGGGCCTTTGATCCCAGCAGCGCCAACCTTCAATCTGCCCTTCAACCAGCCCTTCAACACTAGGGCGCCAGTGCAAACCTTCTTACTGGCCTGGTAAAGGGATTCACTCGCCAATCTGAATCCCAACCCTAGAGATCTGCCCGCGATTCAACAGTGTGAATGCCTATTGGTGAATGATCTGGCCTGAACGCAACAAGAAGCTTTCGCTGTTGTGGCTGTTCAGATGAATGGACGGAGCTGCCTTGCCCTGACCTGGGGAATCGTGCTGAGACCGGATTCCAGCAACCTGGCGGAGGGTGAGAAAGGCAAATTGGATCAAACCATCATTGCTCAAACCATCATTGATCAAATCATCTTTGCTCAAATCATCAGCAAGTGATCAACATAAAAGATTGCTTGAACTGATCCCTCTCCAGGTCGACACCCTACAGATCAGCCTGCCATCAAGGGCATTGAATGAGATGAACTTGCCGCGGTTGACCCTTGGCAAGGAATTATAAATAAAGGATAGCTCTTCGCAAAGAGATCAAATGACGCCATCATTCTTTTGCTTGTTAACGCCCTTAATTTCCTCTCTGTCTTTATTGAGTTCTTTAAATGTCTCATTTCCACCCGGCATGAAGAACGAGTCAACTGTGAAGGCAAGCAATCCAATGCCAAGAACTGTGGAAACAACAATAGCCGCAATCAATTTTAGCCACCAGCCCCCTGAATGGGATAGCTCAACATCCAAGTCTTCATTATCATCCATAATACTCCAGCAGTTATTGTCTGATCACTCTATCATTTTCGAGTCCACCTTGAGCAAACAACCAAGCCCCTTGCTCGACCATGAAGACGCGCCAAGAAAACGAGGCCGAAAAGTTGCTCTCCTGCCATCTTCCCTGGCAGGCAAACATCAAAAGCAATCACTGAAGATTAACCTTATAAAAAAAGGGAAAGACCCCTACAGGTTTAAATTCATCTTGAGCATTGAATTTATTTTGTTTATTTTTTTTGCCCCTACGTTGAAAGATCAAAAAACTTCAATCAAACAGACTTCAATCGAATCAGCCTCAATCAAGCAAACGCTTGACTCAAGCCACCGGCTGCATCAAGCAACCGGCTGCATCAAACCACCGCCGCCGCCATCTGAATCTGAATCATCGTCATCTTCGAGGACGCCTTGCAGCAACGCAAAGAAGCCAAGGGTTAACAGGCTCAGCAAGCCGCTGACGAGGCCGATTGATCCCTGGCCGGCACCAATGTCTACGAATTCTCCCAATCTGAAGCTGCAGGTCCGGCCATTGTAACGAAGATTTGCGCTCTGTGTAGGAATTTGTCATTTTCTTGATTCCGGGGGCCTGGAGAGGGTTCTCAGCTCAGACCGTCAGCACCGATTCATTCCGCTGCTTGTTCTTTGCATCCCGCTGGGTTTGGTTCAACCCTTCCGCATCGGGAATCTGGGCCACCATCTGCCGCAACCATTCCATCAGCTGCTCCAGTTGCTTATCCATCGGCAGCACCCCCAGACCCCGGACCAGAACCTTGGCGGTGCTGCCACTGCCGCTCTGATAAACGAGTCGTCCATGCAGATGCTGAGGAAGCCCCTGCCGTAGGAGACGGAAGGCGGGCTCCTCCATGGGCGTATCCAGGGCGATATTCGGTTTCTCAGGTTTGATTCTGGAGAAGCCGCAGCGCTTAGCCAGAAGCTTCATCTCCATCAGTTGCAACAGGGATTGAACAGGGCCGGGGATCGCCCCATAGCGATCCGTCCAGTCTGCGGCCAGTTGAATCAAAGCTGGCGCAGAGTCACAGTTGGCTGCAGCCCGATAGGCGGCGATCTTCTCGTCACCATCAACAATCCAGTCGGCCGGGATGAAGGCTGTGACAGGCAGATCCACCTGGGTTTCTTCCACTTGGGGAATGTCCTGTCCCTGAAGATCCGCCAGGGATTCCTGCAGCATCTCCATATACAGATCAAAACCGATGGTTTCCATCTGGCCGCTCTGTTCCACCCCCAGCAGGTTGCCGACGCCACGGATTTCCATATCACGCATCGCCAACTGATAGCCGCTACCCAGTTGAGCGAATTCCTGGATCGCCCTGAGTCGCTGTCGTGCCGCATCACTGAGACTGGCATCTCCTGGATAGAACAACCAGGCATGGGCCTGGACGCCGCTGCGGCCGACACGTCCCCGCAGCTGGTAGAGCTGGGCCAGACCGAATCGCTGCGCATCCTCAATCAGGATCGTGTTGACCCTGGGGATATCGAGGCCGCTCTCCACGATTGTGGTGCAGAGCATCACGTCGGCTTCTCCGGCATTGAACGCCACCATGGCGCTCTCGAGTTCACCCTCGGCCATCTGCCCGTGGGCAACAAGCAGCTTCAGACCTGGCAGCATCTGTCTGAGCTGGCCGGCCACATCCTCGATCCCCTCCACCCTGGGAACCACATAGAACACCTGACCGCCGCGATCCAGTTCCTGACGGATCGCACTGCGCACCGCCTCCTCATCAAGAGCTGCCAGATGGGTCTTGATCGGACGCCTCAGGGGCGGTGGTGTGGTGATCAAACTCATCTCCCTCACCCCGGAGAGGCTCATGTAGAGCGTCCTTGGAATCGGTGTGGCCGAAAGGGTGAGCACATCCACGTCCTTGCGCAGCACCTTGATCTTTTCCTTCTGGTTCACACCGAAACGCTGTTCCTCATCCACCACCAGCAGACCGAGCTGCTTGAACACCGTGCCCTTGCTGAGCAGCTGATGGGTACCCACCACGGCATCAATGGTGCCCTGGTTCAAACCCTCCAGAATGGTTTTGCGCTCTGAAGTGGTGCGGAATCGATTCAGCAGCGCCACCTTGATCGGATAGGGGGCGAAACGTTCCGAAAGGGTGCGCCAGTGCTGCTGTGCCAACACTGTTGTTGGCGCCAGAAGCGCCACCTGTCGGCCGGCTGTGATCGCCTTGAAAATCGCCCGGATCGCCACCTCCGTCTTGCCGAAACCAACATCGCCGCAGACCAGCCTGTCCATCGGCTGCGGTTTTTCCATGTCCCGTTTCACATCGGTCACGGCCTTCACCTGATCGGGGGTGGGCTCAAACGGGAATGAGTCTTCAAGTTCCAGTTGCCAGGGACCATCGCAAGGGAAGGCATGACCTGGCACCTGAGTTCTTTCGGCGTAAAGCTTGACGAGATCCATCGCCACTTTGCGCACCGCCTTGCGGGCCCGTTCCTTGGCCTTGTTCCAGGCCGTGCCACCCATGCGGTTGAGTTCAGGGGCCTTGTCATTGCTGGCGCGATATCGGCCGAGGCTGCCCAGCTGATCTGCGGCAACGCGCAAGAGGCCATCGGCATATTGCACAGCCAGGTAATCGCGAATCTCACCACTGATCGCCAGTTTTTCCAGCTTCAGAAAACGGCCGATGCCATGGTTGCGATGCACGACGAAATCGCCGGGCTGCATCTTGTTGGGATCAACGGTTCGGCTGGCGGCTTTGCGTCTGCGCCTGACATAACCACTGGCCGTGAGGTTCTGCTGCCCGAAGAATTCCCGATCGGTGATCAGCACCACCCGCCAGGCGGGCAGCTGCAACCCCTCCAACTCGGCTGTGCCCCTTGTCTTCAACGCCACCGGGGTGTTCTGTTCGATCAACCTCGTAATCGCGGGATGGTCGCCTGGATTGGGCACGAATCTGGTGATGCAGTCGTGCTCCTCAAGCAGAGCAGCGGCCCGGCTCGGTTGAGCGGAGACCAACCACACAGCCATCTTTTCCTTCTGGTGGTTTTTGATCAGTTCAGCGAGCTTGCCGAATTGGTTGGGATAGGAGGGCACCGGGCGACTTGCCAGGTCAAAGCTGTTTCCATATCCGTCCTGTTCGAGCAGCTCGGCGAGATCGAAACCATGGAAGGCTTCCGCAAGGGCATAGCTGGAGGGGATGTCTTGATGCAAAACCCCAGGCCAGAGCCGATCCCGTTCTGAGGGTTGGAAGCCGAGGCTTGCGGCCATTTCGATGTGGTGCTCATCGGCATGGTCAAGCCACTGCTGGCCATGGGCACTGCCATGCCGGCGTTCATCAACAACAACGCAAGCGCTTGGCGGCAGGTAATCGAGCAGAGAGGCGGGAGTCTTCCAGGCCAGCCCCATCAGCCGGCGCATACCTTCCGGTGTGCCGCCCTCCAGCAATTGCTCTGTGGCGGTTTCGCCAAGAAGCCGATCCAGACCTTCCGGCATCGTCTGCCGCAACTGATCAGCGATCAGTGGCCCGAAACCCGTCGGCGTCAGCTGCAGCTCATTGACAGGATCAAGAGAACGCTGACTTGCGGGGTCAAATTCACGCAGTTTGTCGAGCTCGTCTCCGAAAAATTCCAGACGCACCGGCAGTTCGCTGCTGACGGGGAAAATGTCAACGATGTCGCCACGGCGGCTCCAGGTGCCTTCCTGATCAATGCTCGAAACCCGTTCATAACCCAAGCGGGTGAGGGTCTCAGCAAGGTGTTCAAGATCCACCTGATCGCCCCGTCTCAAGCTGGTGCACTGGGCGGCAAGGGCTGCTGGAGGTGGCAGATGGGGTTGCAGACAGCGTTCCGTGGCGATGATTGCCCGCCCTTGTCCTTCAGCATCGGCAAGCAGATCACTGAGCACCTGAAGCTGCCCCCAGGTGATCTCGCTGGTGGGATCAAAGCTCTCGTAGGGGGAGCCCTCACTGGTGGGATAGAGGGATGCACTGCTCCAACCCATCAACTCCAGCAGGGATGTCCAGCGACCGGCTTCTTCAAGGGTCGGCACCACAACCAGCAGCAACCTCTGCTTGCGTCGGGCCAGAGCACTGGCCACCAGGGCCCGTGCAGCACGGCCGGCACCACGAATCAACAGACGCTCCTTGCGCAGACTGCGCTCCAGTAGTTCCCCGGTCAGTGCCGCAGATTGCAGCTGATCAACCAGGGAGCCGAGGGGCATTGCAGGAACGTGGGGTCAGTTGAAGATTTTCGCAGTCGACTGCTGTGAGCTGGGGCTCGGGACTGAGGGCAAACCCGTGAAGTGAAACGCTGCTGGCGACGATGAAGGCCCAGAGAAGCAATAGGCCCATCGGCCAGTGCAAGCTGTTGATGACGATTGACTGGCTCAACCGATTCGCCAAGAGTTCAACGGCTGAGCAATGAATGAAATACGTGGCAAGACCAAATCAAACTTCTAAAAAGAAACAAGACTCGTCCATAGAACAAGAATCAAGGATCAGCCTGAAGAGCAAGGCAAGGCCAGTGGATAATATGAATTTCCTTCAGATGAGCAATCAAGCCTGCTAATAAGTGCGCCCCAAAGACAAACCCTCAGCCAGAGTCCTCATTGATGATGGGAACGGTCAAGAGGGGTGGCTTAGAATGAGAGGCCAATGGCAGAGCAACGAGTCACTGAAAGCAGACAAGCGTCTAATTGCCGGCCTTGAATCCTGCCCTCAGCGATTGAGAAGATTAGCGCATATCAACGTAGAATTCATGATCATGGGAAGATACGCTTATCTCTG
>DASCPR010000057.1:0-3543 GCA_036012625.1 Prochlorococcaceae cyanobacterium Fu_MAG_50 | reverse complement strand
CGCTCTATTCTGTTCTCTCCCCAGGATCCCAAGGCTTACATCTACGCCAATAAGGCTGGTTACTGGCAGAACGGCTTCCCCGGCGGAAGCCATGAGTATCTGGTGAACAACGGTAATGGTGGCCGCGATATGGATGGCCGCACGTTGTTCTTCTATCTCGCCACGGTCAATACCCCGGCGATGGCTTTGGAGATGCCTGGTGTTGGTTCTCAGTACGCCTTCTCCTCCCGCGACAGCAGCGGTGCCTACCTCGATGGTGCCAACACCTACAAACTCACGATTCCTGCCAATCCTCCTGCCAATCGCTTCTGGTCATTCGTGGTTTACGACCCGCAGACACGATCGATGCTGCAGACAGCAGAGATGCCTTATCCAAGCAAGAACAACACGCGCAATACCGACATGGTGAAGAATGCCGATGGCAGTGTCGATCTCTACTTCGGCCCTCAAGCACCGGCCGGTAAGGAGGCCAACTGGGTGAAGACCGTGCCTGGCAAAGGCTGGTTCGGAATCTTCCGCCTCTATGGGCCTGGAGAGGAGTGGTTTAACCGTTCCTGGAAGTTGGGCGCGATTCAACAACTTTAAAGGCAAGTTGTGATCCGTTGATCAGGAGCAATCAATGCCCTTGTCTCCTGATCAATGCTCCGCATAGGTCTTCAATCGAACAGCCAGCGCAGCCCGAGATTCACGCCACTCTGGGAGGTGTTGTAGCCATTGCCTGAGCCGCCTGCGTAATCCAGTCCGAAGTATTTGTAGGAGAGGGATAGTTGGGCAGAATTGCCAACGGCGTAAGCGATGCCAGCCTGTGCCGTTCCGCTCAAATCCTTTTCGCCGCTGAGTCCGAAACCGCCAGCATCGAGGTAGGCGAAGGCCTGCCAGTCTTCGCTGATTGCATAGGTGGCGAACATGCCAAGCAGGGGTTGCGCCCAGGTATTTCCCCAGCTGTCACTGGCGGAGGCCTTGATTTTGCGGCTGCGTTCCCGGTTCAGAACCAGGCCGTCAACCGTCACCGTGCGCTCGCGATTGAAATTCAAATCAGTGTTCAGATTGGCATCGATGAGACGCGCACCGGCAAAGCCAACAAAACTGGTGCTGCCCTTTTCCATATGGGGCCTCTGAATCGCTCCGAGCCGGTAGCGCATCGCTAGATCAACAATGGTTTGATTCATGTCGATGTCGACATCCAGATCACCCTTCACACGAATTGTCCTTTGGCGCAGCCTCGCTGGCAAATCCAATTGGTTACGCAGTGGATTGTTATAAATCCGGCTTGACGACTTTGATGCAGAGCCGGAATTGCTTCCGTGATTGATGCCTGCCATCACTCCGAGTCGTCCGTATTCAGCTGCGGCCTTGAAGGTGAGCGCCGTGTCGAGTGAATTAAGGACTGAGGAGAGTGGTAGCGACACACTCTTGGAGATTTCGTTAATGGTGGTTGTCGTGTTGGTTTGAAGGGGTAAAAAGGCGTAAAGATCAAGATAGACTCTCCAGGAATTCTCTTCATCAACAGATTCCCCATCCTCTTCAGATTCGTTCGCGATCATTGGGATCACAGTTGACTCCACTGGTTCAGCAAGGGCACTGGCACCAACAAGCCAGGGAGCACTGATCAGAGCAAGGCAGAGGATGCGCATTAATAATTGAATAATTAGTAGCAAGCTAATAACCTTTTCAAAGGCTTGCCCGGCTGCAATGATCCCGATCGGGCAAATATTCATGATTGCGGCTTATCCGAGAGATGATCTCCTGTTAAATGCAGGCCATCAACCAAACGACTGTCTTAGTGACTCATTCTAATTCCTGGTCTCAACTGATACTCTTCAGCGCCCTGCTTTTTCCGCAGCCTGGGTGCGCCAAGGAATTTGACTTCAGCCCTGTGGTGGTAGAGCCTCAGCAAATGATTGCACAAAGGCAATCACAAGGTTCAGAGCCTGGCTCAGGTAATCAGCCAGTCACGGTGACTCCCGGAGAATCCCTGGCCGAGGAGGAGGGATCCCTGGCCAAGGCGGCCCAAAACCCGATTGCAAGCCTGATCAGCTTCCCGATTCAGTGGAACGCAACACCTGGCACTCAATGGGCTCCTAATTTATTGGACCCTAAGGCCAAGCCCAATCAGACTCAGAACGTTGTCAATATCCAGCCAGTTGTCCCCTTCCCCGTTGGCAAAGACCTCACTTTAGTCACAAGAACGATCGTTCCTTTTATCTCACAGCCTTCAGTCAATGGCACAACCATTCAGGCCATTGGTGATATCAATCCATCTGTCTTTTTTGTTCCCACTCTTAAGGGTAATTTCACTGTGGGCTTAGGCCCGACGATGGTGATCCCATCTGCTACGGACAACCGGCTCAGCTCCAAGCGTTGGAGTGCAGGGCCCGCGGCGGTTTTTGTTTACACAAAGGGATCCGTGGTGGCCGGTGGACTCGTTAATAATATCTGGTCATTTTCTGGTGATGACGGGAGTGACGTGAACAAGATGCTGATTCAGCCTTTCCTTAATTATAACCTCCCCAAAGGGTGGTATATAACAAGCTCACCAATTATTTCTGCCAACTGGAACACTCCTAACAATAAGGGCTGGACAGTTCCTATTGGAGCTGGCCTTGGCAAGGTGTTTGTGCTTGGCACTCAGCCTATTAATGCCTCTTTGAGTGCCTACTACAACGTGGTCAAGCCTGAAATTGCTGGAGAAGAAATCCTTGGTGACTGGACGATCCGCACTCAGGTTCAGTTCCTGTTTCCCACAGGAGGATAATCAATCGCATTAGAGAACGTCTGCCGTGGCATTTCTTGAAAGTGCTTGCGGTAGGCGGCGGAGAAATGTCCACGACTATGGAATCCAAAGAATTCAGCGATCTCACCCACTGTGTTTAGTTGCAGGCTTAAGCGCCTTTCCTCTGAGCGCAAAACCCAGTTCACCTGCTCCAGGCGGATCACTTTGAGTAATTCCATCGGCCCCATATTGAAGTTCTCTTTGCATCCCTGAATCAGGGTACGCCTTGAGCTAAAGAGGATATGGCTTAGTTGATCAAGGCTGATGGGATTGGAGCTGTTTTGAAATCCCCATCTCACCAATTCATTCACCAGATGCTGTCGAGGTGAAATCTGAAAGGGTTGAAAATCCTCCCGATCCTGCTGCGCTAAGGCCTGCATCAACAGAGTGTAGATATTTCCTGTATGGAGGGAGCGCTGCTCAGCTTTTTTCAAGGGGTGCTTGAGATGCCAGGAGAACCTTTGTTTAATCTCTCTGTGCATCCTGTCACTGAGAAGGAGTGAATTGCTGTTCTCCAGGGTGTCGCGCAGCTGCTCATGTCCGCAGCGTTCGAGAAAGGCGCCAAACCGACTGGATGACGTTATCGCGAAGTATGTGGTGGAGCCAGCCGTGAGATGGAAATGACTTTCGCTTAAATCTGGTTTGAAGCCATGCAGTGAACAAGGTGCGATTGGGATTCCATGCACGCGGTGGTCTTGGTGGGTTCCACTGATTTCCAGGCAGAAACAGCTGCAGTCATTCCCCCGTTCGCCATTCAGCATCAACAACTG
>DASCPR010000056.1:0-3374 GCA_036012625.1 Prochlorococcaceae cyanobacterium Fu_MAG_50 | reverse complement strand
TTCAGGTCTGATTCAGGCCGTTGCCTTGCTGGCTTGAACTCTTGCCCGGGCAATGTTCAAGGCCTGGGTCGCTTTCACTTTCTCAGGAGATGGGGGATCCCCTTCCATGGCATTGACGGCGGCACTGGCTTTCTCGAAGCTTGCTGCTGCTTCGTTGGCATCAATCGAGCTGCCGATCTCTGCAGAGTTCACAAGAACGGTGACATCATCTGATTCCACTTCTGCAAAGCCGCCCATCAGGGCAATGGAATTCCAGTTGCCACTTTCACGAATCCTCAGAACCCCAACATCAAGTGCGGCGAGGAGTGAAACGTGACCCTTGAGGATGCCGAGCTGACCTGTGGTGCTTGGGAGAATCACCTCCTCCACGGGACCATCAAAAACACTCTGATCAGGTGCCAGCACGCGAAGAGTGAGGGACATGGGGAGAAAGAAAGCGGGAGGGGTTGGAAGGAAAGGAATGCCTGGAGGGATCCTTGAGGGCAAAGCTGGTTGCCCCCAAGGGGGGCCTCTTGATCAACCCTTGGCTTCAGCAGCCATCTTCTCGGCCTTGGCCTTGACCTGATCGATGCTGCCAACCAGATAGAAAGCCTGCTCGGGGAGGTGATCCAGTTCACCGGCGAGGATCATGTTGAAACCGGCGATGGTTTCCTCAAGCTTCACGTACTGGCCTGACATACCGGTGAAGATCTCGGCGACGAAGAAAGGCTGGGAGAGGAATTTCTCGATCTTGCGTGCCCTGTCAACGGTACGACGGTCGTCTTCGGAGAGTTCGTCCAGGCCGAGAATGGCGATGATGTCCTGGAGCTCCTTGTAGCGCTGCAGGGTCGACTGAACATTACGGGCGGTGCGGTAGTGCTCATCACCAACCACGGCTGGTTGAAGCATGGTGCTGGTGGAGTCCAGGGGATCCACAGCTGGGTAGATGCCTTTTGAAGCCAGGGCGCGAGCCAGCACCGTCGTGGCATCAAGGTGCGCGAAGGTTGTTGCTGGCGCAGGGTCTGTCAGGTCGTCTGCAGGGACGTAAACGGCCTGAATCGAGGTGATCGAACCCTCAACGGTGGAGGTGATGCGTTCCTGCAGTTCACCAACGTCGGTGCCGAGGGTGGGCTGATAACCCACAGCAGAAGGCATGCGGCCGAGAAGAGCGGAGACTTCAGAACCGGCCTGTACGAACCTGAAGATGTTGTCGATGAACAGCAGCACGTCCTGATTGTTCACATCGCGGAAGTGCTCAGCCATGGTCAGCGCTGAAAGACCCACTCGCATCCGAGCACCGGGAGGCTCGTTCATCTGGCCATAGCAGAGGGCCACCTTCGATTTGGAGAGATCATCGGCGTTGATCACACCGGATTCCTTGAATTCCTCGTAAAGGTCGTTGCCTTCACGGGTGCGCTCACCAACCCCTCCGAAGACGGAGACCCCACCGTGCTCCTTGGCGATGTTATTGATCAGCTCCTGAATCAGAACGGTCTTGCCGACTCCGGCTCCACCGAAGAGGCCCACCTTGCCTCCCTGGCGATAGGGAGCCAGAAGGTCGATCACCTTGATGCCGGTTTCAAAAACCGTTGGTTTGGTCTCAAGCTCGGTGAGCTTGGGTGCCAGACGGTGAATCGGTGCGGTGGTAGAAGTCTTGACAGGGCCCTGTTCGTCAACGGGTTCACCGAGAACGTTGAAGATCCGCCCGAGGGTGGCTTCTCCGACAGGCACTGAGATGGGGGCGCCGGTATCCCTGGCATCCATGCCCCGCACAAGGCCATCGGTGCTGCTCATGGCAACGGCGCGGACGCGGTGATCACCGAGCAGTTGTTGCACCTCGGCGGTGATTGCAATTTCCTTGCCAGAGCCTGTGCTGCCCTCGATACGCAGGGCATTGAGGATCTTGGGAAGCTTTCCGGCAGGAAATTCCACATCCAGCACCGGGCCAATCACCTGGCGAACAACACCGGTGGTGCCGGCGGAGGCAGGAGCAGCAGCAACCATAAGTAAATACGAAGAGAGAGGCAGCGCACCAGGCGCAGGCCCTTTCAGAGCTGCGCAAGATTACCACTCCTGCCGTGATCAGCTCGGGGTTCGGACACCCGCACAGCAAAAGGCTGGCCTCAGGGCTCGAAACGTGAATATGTTGGCACTCGTTGGACTTGAGTGCTAACTCAGCCCAAACCATGGCGCAAATGCGCCTTCACCCCTTTCCGCATAACCCCATGGCAGCTGTTACTCTCAGCGTCTCCACCGTCAAGCCCCTTGGCGATCGAGTATTCGTCAAAGTCTCCGAATCAGAGGAGAAAACTGCAGGAGGCATCCTTCTGCCCGACACCGCCAAGGAAAAGCCCCAGGTGGGCGAGGTGGTTCAGGTTGGCCCCGGTAAAGCCAATGAAGACGGCTCCCGCCAGGCTCCTGAGGTAGGAGTTGGCGACAAGGTTCTTTACAGCAAGTACGCCGGTACCGACATCAAGCTCGGCAGTGATGAGTACGTGCTGCTTTCCGAGAAAGACATCCTCGCTGTTGTGAACTGAGCTCTCGTGAACTGAGCCAACCGGCTGATCACGACCACTTCAACGATCCATCCATTCCACTCAACCCAGGACAAAGCCTCCAATGGCAAAGCGCATTATTTACAACGAGCAAGCCCGTCGTGCCCTTGAGCGCGGCATCGATATCCTTGCTGAATCCGTTGCGGTGACTCTTGGCCCTAAGGGCCGCAACGTCGTGCTCGAGAAGAAATTCGGTGCTCCTCAGATCATCAACGATGGCGTCACCATCGCCAAGGAGATCGAACTCGAGGATCACATTGAGAACACCGGCGTGGCCCTGATCCGTCAGGCTGCGTCCAAGACCAACGACGCTGCCGGTGACGGCACCACAACCGCCACGGTTCTGGCTCACGCCATGGTCAAGGCGGGTCTGCGCAATGTGGCAGCCGGTGCCAATGCCATCACCCTGAAGAAGGGGATTGATGAAGCGACAAAGTTTCTGGTTGAGCAAATCAAGCAGCAGGCCAAACCGATCAGCGACAGCAATGCAATAGCCCAGGTCGGCACCATCTCTGCCGGTAATGACGAAGAAGTGGGTCGCAAGATTGCCGAGGCCATGGATAAGGTCGGCAGAGAGGGGGTGATTTCTCTGGAAGAAGGCAAATCCATGGACACCGAAATGGAGGTGACCGAGGGGATGCGTTTTGACAAGGGCTACATCTCGCCCTATTTCGCTAAGGATACCGAGCGCATGGAGGCGGTTCTCGATGATCCATACATCCTGCTCACCGACAAGAAGATCGGCCTTGTGCAGGATCTCGTGCCTGTTCTTGAGCAGATTGCCCGCACAGGCAAGCCTCTGCTGATCATTTCCGAGGACATCGAGAAGGAAGCCCTGGC
>DASCPR010000055.1:0-3618 GCA_036012625.1 Prochlorococcaceae cyanobacterium Fu_MAG_50 | reverse complement strand
AGCACCTGAACACCCACAGCAAGACTGCTCTCCTCAGGGGCAAAGCGGCTGCTGTGCAGGTGGGCGCAACCCTGGGGACCGGCAACGCCAAGGCGGAACATCGTGCCGGGCACCTCCTGGAGAAGTTCGGCAAAGTCTTCGGCACCAAGGGACGGCTGCTCAAGCCGCAGCACCTTCTCGGCGCCGAGTTGTTCGATCCCACAACGTTCCAGCAGCTCCGTGAGCGCAGGATCGTTATGGACGGCAGGTGCGATGCAGCGATAGCGCACCACGGCGTGACCACCACAGCTCATACAGATGGCCTGAACGGTCTCCTCGATCCAGGCCGCCAGGCGATCATGCAAGCCGTCATCCAGACATCGGACCGTTCCCAGCAAGCGGACGCGATCAGCAATCACATTGAAAGCCCTGCCTCCCTCAATCCTGCCGAAACTCACCACCACCGGCTTGAGGGCATCAAAACGACGGGCAATCGCCTCCTGCAGACCGCAGACGATCCTCGAGGCCATCCAGATGGCGTCTACCGCCTGATGAGGACGGGCCCCATGGCCAGCCTCGCCGATCACCTCGATTTCAAGCTCACCGGCGGCTGCAGTGAGATTCCCCTGGCGGACGCCGATGCTGCCCGCAGGGATTGAGGGGTAGACATGCAGGCTGAACAACGCATCAAGATTGCAAACCGCGCCGTCCTCACGCATCCAGCGGGCACCTTCCGCCAGTTCCTCCGCTGGTTGAAACAACAACCTCACGCCAGTGGCAAGGGTGTCCTCCGCCGCCAACAGGCGGGCGACCCCCAGGCCAACGCACGTGTGCAGATCATGGCCACAGGCATGCATCACCCCCTCGCGCTGGGAGGCATAGGCCAGGCCGGTGCGCTCCTCCACTGGCAGGGCATCCATATCCACCCTGAGGCCCACCATGGCGCCACCCTCGGGGCCAAGCTCCGCCAGCACACCGGTGCGACCCACCCCTTCACGGACCCGCCAGCCATCGCGGCGCAGTTCTCCCGCCACAAGCGCTGCCGTCAGATGCTCTTCCCCCGAAAGCTCAGGATGGGCATGGAGATGGCGACGCAACTCAATTAATTCGGGCAGAAGACCCTCCAGCCGCTCCCTCCAGCTGCGAACAAGGGTCATCAGCTTTCCAGAGATAAAAAGGTCATCAGATCAGCTGTGGGTTGCGGCGGCCAGCGACGCACCGTCAACAGCCAGTCAGCCTGGCGGTAGCGACTGTCCAGACCCACGGCAGCGGCCCAATGGCTTTCAGCCTCACCCTGGTATCCCTGCCGCCAGAGCAAACCACTCAACGCAGCTCTGGCATCAGCGAACATCGGGTGGCGGCGGATCAACTTGCGCAGTTCGGCCTCGGCAAGATCCAGATCCCCTTGTTGATACACCGCCAGGGCATAACCGGAACGGGCCATGGCAAAGTCTGCTCGCGCTGCCATGGCGCTGCTGAACAGGCTCTGCGCAGCAGCCCAGTCCCCCCCAGCACCACGCACATTGGCAAGGTTATAGAGAGCATCTGCATCAGCGGGATTGCGCGCCAGGATCCAGTCATAATCCTCAGCCGCAGCCTGCCAATCCAGAAGCGCTTCCTCTGCCGTTCCCCGATTGAGATGGGGATCTGGATTATCAGGCTCCAGCTCCATGGCCCGGGTCTGATCAAGGATGGCGCCCTCTGGATCGCCGAGGGCAAGACGAACATTGCCGCGGTTGCTCCAGGCCGCCCCATCCTCGGGGGAGGCTGCCAACACCTGATTCCAGAGGGGCAGGGCTGAGGAGAAATCCCCCTGCTGGCTTGCCTGCAGAGCCTGCTCAAAAGCAACCTTGCCTGGCGGGGTCGCCAATGCTGAAACCGGTTGCAACAGCAGCACCAGCAAACCGAGGGCCGCAAGTCGTGCAGCCGCCAGCTCGATCCGATGATCCCTGAGGTCTTGCAGGCGATTCCAGCAACTCATGCAGACTCCGGCCAACCGAGATGTTGCCGACCAGCGAGGGTGACCATTCGTCCCCGTGGCGTGCGCTGCAGAAAACCCAACTGCAGCAGGAACGGTTCCACAACGGTTTCCAGGGTGGTGGGATCATCACCGAGGGCAGCGGCCAGGGTCTCCAGACCGGCAGGACCACCTCCATGAGATTCCAGCAGAAGGCTGAGCAGGCGTCGATCAGTGGCATCGAGGCCGCGACTGTCAACTCGATGCAGGGTCAAGGCCTCGTCAACCAATTCAGCACTGATCAATCCAGCACCGCTTAGCCCCCCCTCGCCACGCACACTGGCCACATCCCTGACCCGGCGCAGAAGCCGATTGGCAATTCTGGGAGTGCCACGGCAGCGACGGGCGATCTGCTCACAGGCAGCAGCCGTGAGCCGAAGCGCCAGCAGGCCGGCGGCCCGTTCAACGATGGCCTGCAGGTCCTCGAGGCCATAAAACTCGAGACGCTGAATCAGGCCGAAGCGGTCCCGCAGCGGTGAACTGAGGGAGCCGGCCCTGGTGGTGGCCCCCACCAGGGTGAAGGGTGGAAGTTCAAGGGCTCTGGTTCGAGCTGTGCTGCCCTTGCCCACGGTGAGATCGAGGCGTCGATCCTCCATGGCCGGGTAGAGGAGTTCCTCCGCCACCCTGGTGAGTCGATGAATCTCATCGATGAACAGCATCTCCCGAGGCTGCAGATTCACCAGCAGGCCAACAATGTCGCGGGGACGTTCCAGGGCCGGGGCGCTGGTGATCCGACAGGCAACACCAAGTTCTTCCGCCAGCACAAGGGCCATGGTGGTTTTGCCCAGACCCGGGGGGCCATAAAGCAGCACATGATCCAGGGCATCTCCCCTGCTGATGGCCGCCTGCACGGCAATGCCCAACACCTGCTTGAGCTCCGGCTGGCCGATGTATTCCGCCAACCGCCGCGGCCTCAGCCCATCTTCTCTGGATTGGGGTTGCTCATCGGGCAAGGGAGCCGCATCCACAACCCTGGACCTGCGCAGCGTTGGCCGGGAATCGGACTGGCCAGCGCTGGAAGACACAATTGCCATGCTGGAAGGGTACCGACCTCTGTATAGGGTCGGAAGGTTGATGCACAGACATGGGGAAGGGAGGAGCAAAAAAAAGCGCCGCCGCGGCCCGTGCTGCAGCCAATCGGCTGCTGGCAGACAACCGCCTGGCCAGGCATAAGTACGAGATTCTCGACACCCTCGAGACCGGCATTGAACTGGTGGGCACAGAAGTGAAATCGATCCGTGCCGGGCAGGCCAATCTGCGGGATGGCTTCTGTCTGATCCGCAACGGTGAACTGCTTCTGCACAACGTGCACATCTCCCCCCATAGCCATGCCGGCAGCTACTTCAACCACGACCCCCTGCGGGTGCGCAAACTGCTGGCCCACCGTCGGGAGATCAACAAGCTGCGCGGCCAGCTGGATCAGAAAGGCCTGACCCTGATTCCCCTCAACCTGCAGCTGAAGGGTTCCTGGATCAAACTGACCATCGGCCTGGGCAAGGGGCGCAAGCTCCATGACAAGCGGCAGGAGGAGAAGCGCAAGCAATCCGACCGTGATGTGAAGGCCGCCATGGCCCGCTATTGATGGGGCCCAAGATCAAAGCTCAGGACGCTGTGTTCGGAGC
>DASCPR010000054.1:0-2315 GCA_036012625.1 Prochlorococcaceae cyanobacterium Fu_MAG_50 | reverse complement strand
AATCAGGCACAACCCAACCCAATCGGCCGGAGTACATCGGACCCAGGTCGATGACACGATCCCAGACCGTGCTCCAGTAGTCCTTATGGGTTTTCGGTAACCAGGCCATCAACATCAGATCAAGATCCCCCCGTGCCACCGCTTCGTACTGGATGCCGATATCCGCCATCACCAGATCGACAGGCTTGTTGTAGTGATTTTCAATCAGCGCCTTGGCCATCAGGCTCACCACTTCCGCATCAGCCCAGGCAGACCAGCCAATCCGGATAGTCTCAGTCGAATCCCGCTGCAGCGGTGAGGATTGACCTTCCAAATTGGTTGGTCCATCCCTGGAGTCAGTGTCGCCGGACAGGCCTGCTGAGCTCAGTCTCACAACGCTGTAGAAGGACAGTCCCGCAATCAGAACTCCGATCACCATTGCGGCTCTGCGCCGCCAGATCCTGTTTTCGCTCATGATTGGCTCCAGAGATCGCGAAGATCACGCAGGCGTTGATTGAGGGATCCATGGCTCTGTTGGCTCCCGGCCAGGCTCTGGGTGAGGCGATCGAGGATCACGGCAAGGATCACCACAGCCAGGCCCCCCTCAAAGCCGATACCCACATCCAGCTGCTGAATTCCCCGCAGCACCACATCCCCCAGGCCGCCACCGCCAATCATTGATGAGATCACCACCATGGACAGGGCCAGCATGATCGTTTGATTCACCCCCGCCATCAGCGTCGGTAGAGCATTCGGCAATTGCACCTTCCAGAGCAGCTGGTTGTTGGTGCAACCAAAGGCACGGCCTGCTTCGATCAGATCCCCGGGTACCTGGCGGATCCCGAGGTGGGTCAGTCTCACCACAGGTGGCATCGAGAAGATCAGTGTGGCGATTGTTGAGGGCACCCGCCCTGTGCTGAAAAACATCACCGCCGGAATCAAATAGACAAAGGCCGGCATGGTCTGCATCAGATCAAGCACAGGCCTGGTGATCAGCCAGAGGCTGGTTTTTCGTGCTGAAAAAATCCCAATTGGAATGCCGATCAGCAGTGCCAGCAACGATGCTGCCAAAACCAGCCCCAGGGTGGAGATCATCGGCTGCCAGAGGCCCATGAACAAGACAAGATTCAGGCCCAGAAGGCTGAACACGGCAAAGGTGAAGTTCACCCTCCAGGCCGCAACAAGGCTGATCAGCAGTGTCAGCAACCAGGCGGATGGCAGGGTCAACAGCGCTTCCAACGCTCCTGCCAGACCATTCACTACAACATTGATCAGTTGAAAGAGGGGGTCGGCATTCCTTAAAAGCCATTCAACGATGGAGGCCATGCCCTCACCCACAGGGCCGGCACTGAGCAGAGCAAGTGGTTTCATAAGACTCATGTTCATTCCATCACCATGGATCTGAGCAGCCGGCGGGGACCCAGCAGGCCAATCAAGCGTTGGTTGCCGTCGACAACGGGAACTGGGTACGCGGCAGAAGCCACCGTGTCCATGGCATCGCGGATCGTGGTGCCAGCCCTGAGCAAGGGGCCATTCTCTGCAGGGATGATTGATCCGTCAGGGCCTTGAACGCCTTGCAGGATCCCTTTGTCGTTAACGACACAGTTGTGGGAACTGGGAATCTCCGCCACGGCATCAACTGTGATCACCGAGGAGGCATCCACATCGCGGAAAAAGCGGCGAACCTGTTCATCTGCGGGATGCAGCAACAGGTTTTTTGCCGTGCCGCATTGCAGCACCCTGCCGTTTTTCATCAGGGCGATGCGGTCTCCCAGCCGCACCGCTTCATCGAGATCATGGGAGATGAAAATGATCGTCCGAGGGTGGTCCTTTTGCAGTTGCAGCAATTGTTCCTGCATGTCCCTGCGGATCAAGGGATCAAGTGCCGAGAAGGCTTCGTCCATCAGCAGGATCGGCGGATCAAGGGCAAGGGCACGGGCCAATCCCACCCGCTGTTGCATGCCCCCTGAAAGCTGGCGGGGAAACTTGCCAACTTCTCTGCCGAGACCGACGCTCTCCAGGGCTGATCGTGCTTTATTCAGTCTGTCTCTGCGGGGTACACCAGCCACTTCGAGCCCGAAGGCGGCATTCTCCAGGGCCGTGCGTTGGGGAAAAAGGGCGAAGGATTGGAACACCATCGCCATCAATGTGCGCCTGAGCTGCTGAATCTCCGCGGCAGATTGCTGATCAAATGATTTTCCGGAAATAGACAGCCTTCCCGCCGTGGGTTGGATCAGACCATTGATCATGCGCAGCAAGGTTGATTTGCCTGAACCGGAAAGGCCCATCACCACAAAGATCTCGCCCGCTTCAATCGAGAGGGACACGTCCCTTAC
>DASCPR010000053.1:0-1947 GCA_036012625.1 Prochlorococcaceae cyanobacterium Fu_MAG_50 | reverse complement strand
CCTACTGGTGATCACGGCCAGCAATGGAGAAAATCTCAAGCTGGCGGAACGTTTTGCCCAGATCGGCAATGAACTGGGCGCCAAGCCAGAACTGCTGGACCTCACCACCCTTGATTTGCCACTTTTCAACCCCCGAACCGAGGCCAGCGCCCAGATGCACAGTGTGATTGGGTCCCTCAGTCAACAACTTGCCGCTGTGCCCCGCTGGGTGATCTGTTCACCTGAATACAACGGCTCAATCCCACCGGTACTCACCAGTGCCATGGCCTGGCTGACCATCCAGGGAGACGACTTTCGCAGTCTGTTCAACGGCCGGCCGATCGCGCTGGCAAGCTTCTCAGGGGGCGGGGGCCTTGAGGTGCTGATTGCGATGCGCTTGCAACTCGTCCATCTCGGCGCCCAGGTGGTGGGTCGCCAGCTGGTCAGCAACCCCGCCAAACCAGCCAAAGACACCTCAATCCATGACCTGCTGCAACGGCTGTTGCAGATGCAACCCCTCAACCTCTGAACAGCAAGAGGTGCCAGAGGAGGTTGAGAGCTACATCGCAGCCAGACACCAGATGTGGTGAGTGCAGCCCCGGCCTGTCTGCCAGCAGAAAAACCTTTAGCGCTGCCAGAGGGAACAGCCTTGAACGGCCAGAACCATTGCAGAAGAAGGTTGATCAACCCTCAGCCCAGGCTGATCTGAACACAGTGACACGGAATCCCTAAAACTTTATGAGTTTCCGGGGTACACCATATGAAGTGCCCTGAAATGCGCCTGTCATTTGTATGCATCCTCCAGCGATGGGATCTCAACTGGATCACCATGGAGCGGTTCGATACCGCGGTTGCCTGTTGCTACCAGGAACCAATCAGAGCTGGTTGGTGCGCCCGGAACGCAGCCCAATGAAATTCCTGCCCTTCAGGACACCCAGCTGCTCCCTCACTGATCTCAAAGCGCTGATTGATCAACGCTTGGCACAGCAGCACACAACAGAAATCAACGCAGCCTGAGACGGCCGCTTGTCTTCCACCCTGACGGAGTTCTCAGGCGGCCTGAGGTGGAGGCGTTGGATCACCAAGTGGCTGCAATGGCAACACCAGGGTCGCCCATCTCTGAGGACGCTCTGGCCTCTGAAGACGGGCCTGTCGCACCCCGAAGGGCACTCTGATCACATTGGTGCCATCAACTGAAACGGTCTGCCCCTGGTCCAAGGCGGAATCGATTCCATCCTTGACAGGCGGTAGCGTCAGACAATCCGTTCCCTTAGCAGGTGAGGTCGGATTGACTGGAGTGTGGCTGTCCATGCTGTCCCCCCAGCAATGGTGTAGCTGCCGTAGATTATGCACCAAATATTGAAAGCCGCCAGTCCTGAGACAGGAAATCTTCCGTTTTCCGTATCGATTCCACCGCTGAGGTCGATTGCAGAGGTCCACGAATGAGGTCGATCAGATGCCGGGCACAAGGGCTCCAGCAACTGATCCCACCGTCACCGGCAGTGTCTTCTACTCACTCAGCTCTTCAGGGGATGGACAGCTGCAGATCAGATTGCGATCCCCGAAAGCATTGTTGATCCTGGCAACACTTGGCCAGAACTTGTTGCGGCGCTGCTCCTCCATGGGGAAGGCCGCCTGCTGCCGGGAATAGGGGCGATCCCAGACATCTGCGGTGACCGCAGCGATGGTATGGGGAGCGCGGCGCAGCGGGTTGTTCTCGGCATCGCTCTGCCCGGATTCAATCGCGGCAGCTTCGGCGCGGATCGAGATCATCGCCTCACAAAAGCGGTTCAATTCCTCAAGGCTCTCACTTTCAGTGGGTTCCACCATCACCGTTCCGGCAACAGGCCAACTGATGGTTGGGGCATGAAAGCCGTAATCCATCAAACGCTTGGCGATGTCATCCACTTCAAGGCCTGCACTGCGCTTGAGGGGGCGCAGATCAAGGATGCATTCGTGGGCCACCAG
>DASCPR010000052.1:0-2816 GCA_036012625.1 Prochlorococcaceae cyanobacterium Fu_MAG_50 | reverse complement strand
ACCCCTGAAGCAGCTGCGCTGCCGTTGAACAGTTGGCTAGCCCCTGGTGATGTGGTGCTGCTCAAGGCCAGCCGTGGTGTGGCGCTCGAGCGGTTGCTGCCCTTGATTGCTGATGCTCAATCCTGAGTTGGCTTCTGCTGCACTGCCCCTTTCAGCCCCGACCAACCCTCTTTGATCAGCTGCTTGCTGCGACCAAGGGCAAGGGCCCCGTTGGGCACATCTTTGGTCAGGGTCGAGCCGGCTCCCACCGTCACCTCTGAACCAAGAACGATCGGTGCCACCAGCACAGAATTGGCGCCGGTTTTGCTGCGATCACCGATGCTGGTGCGATGTTTACGAACACCGTCATAGTTGGCGATGATCGTGCCGGCACCAACGTTAACGTCGCGGCCAAGGTCGGCATCTCCGATGTAGCTGAGGTGATTCACCTTTGATCCCTCACCGAGCTGGCTCTGCTTCAGCTCAACAAAGTTGCCGATCCGGCAGTGATCGGCCACATCGCTACCGGGACGCAGATGGGCAAATGGTCCCACGGCTACATCACTCCCCACCCTCGCTTCTCTCACTACGGAATGGATCACCCGCACCCGTTCTCCCAGAACAGCATCTTCAACCAGTGTTCCGGGCCCGAGGCGGCAACCATCACCGATCTGGCAACACCCTCTCAGGTGGGTCTGAGGTTCGATCACCACATCCCGCCCGAAGCTGCACCCCTCGCTGAGGGTGCAACTGGCCGGATCGGTGAAGGTCACGCCCTCCATCAGCCAGTGCTCTTTCAGCCGCTCCTGAAGCATGGATTCACAGAGGGCCAGCTGACGCCGGTCATTGATGCCGGTCACCTCATCGGCATCCGCCACCTCCACATGCATGGCTTTCGGCAGCATCGCCACTGTGTCGGTGAGGTAGAGCTCTCCCTGGTCATTGTCTGTGCTCAGCTTCGGCAGCACCTCCGCTAGGGCCTTCCAGTTGAAGCAGTAGATGCCGGCATTGGTGAGGGTGTTGAGACGTTGCTCTTCGCTGCAGTCACGGTGCTCAACGATGGCACTCACCTTGCCATCGCCATCGGCAATGACCCGCCCGTAGCCCGTCGGGTCCTCGAGCCGGGCCGTCAGCAATGTCACATCGGCGCCACTGCTGCGGTGTTTGCTCAGCAGTTGTGCAATTGATTCAGCTCGGAGCAGGGGCACATCCCCATTGAGTACCAGCAGCTCGCCGCTGAATCCCTTCAGTTCAGGTAGAAGTTGCTGCACCGCGTGGCCGGTTCCGTTCTGAGGCTGTTGCACAACGAATTCCAGCCCCTGCAGGTGAGCGAGGCTCTGTTCCACCCGTGCAGCCTGGTGCCCCACGATCAGCAGTCGTCGTTGAGGCTGCAATGAATCGGCACTGGCCAGCACCCTTTCCACCAGGGTGGCCCCCGCCAGGGGTTGCAGCACCTTGGGCAGAGCGCTCTTCATTCGGGTGCCTTTCCCGGCGGCCAGGATGGCGACGGCGAGCATGGAGCGTCTGGCGGATCGGCCGGAATCTACAAGGAACAGTGCGCTGTTTTCTGGGGTTGATTCAACATCCAGCGTCGCTGCCAGGCATTGGTGCTCTCAAGTTCGCAGCGTTGTTGCTCCTGTGTCCTGCGCTGCAGGATCTCGCTGCTGCTCCCGTTGCCTTGGGGATCTCGGTAGGGGATGGCAGCCCTGGTGAGCAGATGCTCGTTTTCCATTGGGCTCAGGGATCGCCAGCCCGGGCCTGAACTGGCGACATTGCCGTGCTGATCAGGCCGGATCGCCAGGGTTCCTGAACTCCAACCCTGTCGTTCCCCCGGCGCCGGCAACAGAGACATCAGCTGCAAGCCAGTTCTCTGCAGGCTGGCTCTCACGGCAGCGGCCCTGCAATAGGTGAGCAGGCGACCCCCCGGTGCCAGACGTTCAGCCAGGGCCTTGAGAAACTCCTCACTCCAGAGTTCCGGGCAGCGAGCTGGTGAAAAGGCATCGAGCAGGATCAGATCAACCCTCAGCTCCTCAGGGAGCTGGTTGAGTCCCTGGCGTGCGTCGCCCCAGATCATCTGCCCCGCGCTGCTGGGCTGTTGCCAGCTTCCCTGATCACGCAGTGCCTGCAGCCGCTCCACCACCCGTTGTGGCCAGATCCCACGGAAGCTCTCCTGTTGCAGTGCCAGGGTCAGCGGCCGTGGGTCCAGTTCCAGGCCCCACCAGGTCAATGGACAGGGGTTGGCCTCGAGGGCTGCGATCACGGCTGCGGAGTTGTATCCAAGCCCAACGCACACATCAAGAATGCGAATCCCTGCAGGACTGCTGAATCGTTCCAGCTGCGCTGGAATCAAGAACTTGGCCCGGGCTTCGGCGAGGGCGCCGGCGGAATGATGGAAGGACTCCTTGAAATGGCTGCTGTGCAGGCTGATGCTGCCATCTTCCGTGGCGTGAACCGTCAGTTCTCCAAGGGGATGAGGGCCGTCGGCAGCCGATTCAGCAGCGCAGGCGCTCAAGCTCGCTCCAGAACTCCGGGTAGGACACGGCCGCGGCTTCACTGCGGGCCAGGGAGGAGTTTCCCTTTGCCAGCATGGCTGCCACGGCAAGGCTCATGGCGATTCTGTGGTCTGTTTCGCTGTCGAGTCGGGCACCGTGGAGTTGGCGTCCACCGCGGATGCTGAGTCCATCAGCATGTTCCTCAATCTCTGCACCCATGGCGGTGAGCTGCCGTGCCATCACCGCCAGACGGTCGGTCTCCTTCACCCGCAGTTCACTGGCGCCGCTGATCCTGCTTTCGCCATCACAGAAACAGGCGGCGACGCTGAGGATCGGCACCTCATC
>DASCPR010000051.1:0-8296 GCA_036012625.1 Prochlorococcaceae cyanobacterium Fu_MAG_50 | reverse complement strand
GGATATAGAACTGGGGACGGTATCCGGCGAAGAAGGGGGTATGGCGGCCGCCTTCCTCTTTCTTAAGCACGTAAACCTCACCTTCAAACTTGGTGTGGGGGGTGATTGAGCCAGGCTTCACCAGCACCATGCCGCGCTCTATATCCTCTTTCTGGATACCACGCAGCAGCAGACCGACGTTGTCTCCAGCCATGCCCTCATCGAGGAGCTTGCGGAACATTTCAACACCGGTGACGGTGCTTTTGCGGGTGTCTCTGATGCCGACAATCTCGATTTCCTCGCCAACAACAACCTTGCCCCGCTCGATTCGACCGGTTGCCACCGTGCCGCGACCGGTGATTGAGAAAACATCCTCAACCGCCATCAGGAAGGGCTTGTCAATCTCGCGCTCGGGTTGGGGGATGGACTCATCCACCGCTGCCATCAACTCGTCGATTTTGGCTTCCCACTTCTCATCACCTTCAATGGCTTTAAGTCCAGACACCTGGACGATGGGGATGTCATCGCCTGGGAAGTCGTAGCTGGAGAGCAGCTCGCGCAGCTCCATTTCAACCAGTTCGATGATCTCTTCGTCATCGACCATGTCGCACTTGTTCAGGGCCACAACCAGGGCGGGAACGCCGACCTGCTTGGCAAGAAGGATGTGCTCCTTGGTTTGGGCCATGGGGCCATCGGTGGCAGCACAAACCAGGATGGCGCCATCCATCTGTGCTGCGCCGGTGATCATGTTCTTGACATAGTCCGCGTGACCAGGGCAGTCAACGTGGGCATAGTGACGACCGTCTGTCTCGTACTCCACGTGGGCGGTGTTGATGGTGATACCGCGTTCACGCTCTTCAGGTGCACCATCAATGTCGCCGTAATTCTGCACTTCGGCTTGCCCCTTCTTGGCGAGCACACTTGTGATCGCTGCGGTCAGGGTCGTCTTGCCGTGGTCAACGTGGCCAATGGTGCCGATGTTGACGTGGGGCTTGTTCCTCTCAAACTTCTCGCGGGCCATTTTTTTAAAGAATCGGGGGGTGGAAAGTGGGTGTTAGAGATCAGGAATTGCCCTGATTCTTGGAGATGATTGCTTCAGCAACATTACGAGGAACCTCCTCGTAATTGCTGAACTCCATCGAGAAAATACCCCGACCCTGAGTCATGGATCGGAGCTCAGTGGCGTAGCCGAACATTTCAGCCAGAGGCACCTTGGCCTGGACCTTTGACAATCCATCATCGACGGACTGTCCCTCAACCTGTCCCCGGCGGGAGGACAGGTCGCCGATCACTGATCCGAGGAAATCCTCGGGGACCTCGACTTCGACTTTCATCATCGGCTCAAGCAGCACTGGATTGCACTTCTTGACACCGTCTTTGAAGGCCATCGAGCCAGCGATCTTGAAGGCCATTTCTGACGAGTCCACATCGTGGTAAGACCCATCAATCATTGTGACCTTCACGTCGATCAGGGGATAGCCGGCGATCACACCGGATTCGCAGGTCTCCTTCATGCCTGACTCGGCCGGTTTGATGTATTCCTTGGGAACGATGCCGCCGACAATCTTGTTGACGAATTCAAAGCCTGATCCAGGTTCTCCCGGTTCCATTTCGATCACAACGTGGCCGTACTGGCCCTTGCCACCGGTCTGGCGGGCAAACTTGCCCTCGCCCTTGGAGCTGGCACGAATGGTTTCCCTGTAGGAGACCTGAGGAGCGCCGATATTGGCCTCAACCTTGAATTCCCGCAGCATGCGGTCCACCAGGATCTCGAGGTGAAGTTCACCCATACCGGCGATCACCGTCTGGCCGGTTTCCTGATCGGTGCTGACGCGGAAGGTGGGGTCTTCCTCCGCCAGGGAGGTGAGGGCTTTGGAGAGCTTTTCCATATCACCCTTGGTCTTCGGCTCCACGGCCACCGAAATCACCGGTTCAGGGATGAACAGGGTCTCGAGGACGATCGGATCGTCTGTAGCGCAGAGGGTGTCCCCGGTGGTTGTGTTCTTGAGGCCGAGCACGGCACCGAGATCACCGGCCCGCAGTTCATCCACTTCCTCCCGGTCGTCGGCCTTGAGAATGATCAGTCGTGAAATCCGTTCTTTTTCGTTCTTGGTGGAGTTCAGCACATAGCTGCCCTTCTCAAGCACACCTGAATACATGCGCACGAAGGTGAGCTTGCCGTAGGGATCAGCCATCACCTTGAAGGCCAGAGAGCTGAAGGGTGCCTTGTCGTCAGACGGGCGCACAGCTTCCTTGCCATTGGGAAGCAAACCCTGAATGGGGGGAACGTCCACTGGTGCGGGCAGGTAATCCACCACGGCATCAAGCAGCAGCTGCACACCTTTGTTCTTGAAGGCTGATCCACACAGCATCGGTACCAGACCGTGCTTCAGCACACCTTCACGGATGCCTTTGATCAGCTCATCAATACTGAGTTCTCCTTTTTCAAGGAAGGCTTCCACCAGCTCATCATCGGTCTCGGCGATGCTTTCCATGAGCTTGCCGCGCCATTCAGCGGCTAGCTCAGTCATATTGTCTGGGATCTCTGTCTCTTCGATGTCTTTGCCTAGATCATCTTTGTAGATGAAGGCCCTGTTCCTGACCAGGTCGATAATTCCACTTAGGTCGCCTTCGGCACCGATCGGCAGCTGAATCGGAACGGCATTGGCTTTGAGGCGGTCTTTGATCTGACCATGCACCTTGAGAAAATCAGCGCCGGTGCGGTCCATCTTGTTGACGAAGACCATTCTCGGCACTGAGTAACGGTCGGCCTGCCTCCAGACGGTCTCAGACTGGGGCTGGACGCCGCCAACGGCGCAGAACACGGCGATCACACCATCCAGCACACGCATGGAGCGCTCCACCTCAATGGTGAAGTCCACGTGACCGGGGGTATCAATGATATTGATGCGGTGATCGTTCCAGGTTGTGGAGATGGCAGCCGCAGTGATCGTGATCCCGCGCTCCCGTTCCTGAGCCATCCAGTCGGTTACGGCAGCACCGTCGTGCACCTCACCCATCTTGTGAACAACACCGGAATAGAACAGAATGCGTTCTGTACAGGTGGTTTTGCCGGCATCAATGTGGGCGGCAATTCCGATATTTCTGACGCGTTCCAGGGGAAAGGCGCGAGCCACAGGAAACTCTCCGGGGTTGGGGCGTTAAAAGGCGGGTGAGACTATACAGGTCACCCTGGGCAAATGGGCTGTAGGCGGGGCTGAATCGATTCAGTAGCGATAGTGGGCGAAGGCCTTGTTCGCCTCTGCCATCTTGTGGGTCTCCTCCCGTTTGCGCACTGCGCTGCCGGCCTCGTTGGCGGCATCCATGAGTTCACCAGCCAGTTTCTGAGCCATGCTGCGGCCATTGCGGGAGCGGGAGAAGTTCACCAGCCAGCGCAGTGCCATTGCGGTTCCCCGCTCCTGGCGAACCTCCATCGGAACCTGATAGGTGGCACCCCCCACCCGGCGTGCTCTCACCTCAACCAGAGGGGTGGCATTCTTCACAGCCGTTTCGAACAGCTCAACCGGGTCGCCACCAGTGCGATCACTGATCAACCCGAAGGCATCGGAAAGAATTCGCTGAGCGGTTGACTTCTTGCCGTGTTTCATCAAACGGGCCACCATCATCGTGGCGAGACGGTTGTTGAACTGTGGGTCAGGAAGGACCGGGCGTTTTTCAGCAGCGTTGCGGCGTGACATGAACCGTTAATCGGTGGAGAGCAGGGAAAGGCAGAGGAGCCTTTAGGTCTTGAACTGAGACGTTATGGCGCTATTCCTTCGGTGACTTGGCACCGTATTTGGAGCGGGACTGGCGTCGATCCTTCACCCCGGCCGTGTCGAGGGTGCCGCGAATGATGTGATAGCGAACGCCAGGAAGATCCTTGACCCTGCCACCTCTGATCAGCACAACAGAGTGCTCCTGGAGGTTGTGGCCAATGCCTCCGATGTAGGCCGTGACTTCAAACCCCGAGGTCAGCCGCACACGGGCAACCTTGCGCAGGGCCGAATTCGGCTTTTTAGGGGTTGAGGTGTAAACCCTTGTGCAAACGCCACGCCGTTCCGGGCAGCCGCGCAGTGCAGGGGATTTGGTCTTGGTGTTGAGACGCTGGCGCTCGTTGCGAATCAGCTGTTGAATCGTAGGCATCGACGGTCGCTAGGTGGCCGGACACCCGACCTGGTTCCACAATCCAACACCATACCGGGTCATCAGCCCAGGATTTGCACTTGTTTGCGGCGTGGAGCAGGGCCTTGCTTGGCAACCTGTACGCGAGCCGCAAGAGATTTGACGCTTGGCAAATGATTTGGTGTTTCGGGAAGAAAGTTCAGATCGGGACCAGGCCGAGGCCGTTCTGGACGCGGGGGGGTGTTCCACGGCCAGTCATCACCAGCTGATTGCGCACCAGCAGAGAGGTGGAGCTGCCGCCATCAAGATTCAGGGCGTCAGAGAGGCCGAGCTGTTGAGTCGCCAGGGCCGTTTCCAGCAGTGTCGGATCGCTGCCAGATGCGCCTGTGATCGTGAGCAGCCAGGTCTTGCCAAGCCCCTGACCCACCACGGTTCTCGGTGCTGAAAGCGCCATGAAGCTTGGGCTGAAGCCTTCCTGGGCTCCGGCCAGAACGATTTTGCTGTTCTGGAGGAGCAATGGGCCACCGCCAAGCACATTGGGTTGCTCTCCGAGTCGGATGGATGGCCGGGCTTGCAGGCTGACGTTTGCACCGATGGCGGCGGGCAGTGGGGCTCCGCCCCTTGCAATCACAAGGTCCCGGCCCGGCATCAGCCGAACCCCTCGGTCCAGTTCGCTGGAGTTATAACTCCTCACAACACGTCCAGCACTGATCAGCAGGGCTTGCTCCTCGCCGCTGAGGGCTCGATAGAACGGCCCCCATGCCCTTGTGTATCGGCTCAGTCCCCGTCGCAGATAGCCGCTGTTGAGAAAGTCCAGTTCCCATCGCTGGCCATCAGAGTCCCTGAGCTCCTGCTTGAGCCGAAGACGTCCGAAGCTCAGAGCCCCTGTTGATCCCCAGCCCACAGCACCGCGGTTGAGAATTGGTCCGGACAGCCAGATCCCGTCCCGGCGCAAGGCGCCCAGGGGCAACTGTTTGACCCTGTTGAAGAAGCCTCCGTTGATGGCGATCAGGGCACCGGATGGCTGGGCCAGTTGATTGAGAAAGCTCAGGCGTTGCTGGCTGCCCGTGGGTGCCAGCGCTTGCAGCCTCAACCCCTGACTCTGAGGATGGGTCCCGACTCTGAAGACCCGCAGAGGCTTCACGCCAACCTTCACAACCTTGGAATCGATCACGAGCCCCTTTCTGATCAGTTTCTGAATCGAGGCATCGAGCAGAGGAGAGCGCAGTGGTGCCGGTGATGAGCGCTTGCCGACCCCATCCAGCACGATCCGCCATGGGTTGTTGAGGGTGAGACTGGCCAGGGATTCCGCTTGTCCTTTGAGGCGGAGAGCATTGCTTCCCTGGTCTGATGGGATCCCCAGTCCGAGGTGCCTCAACTGGGTTCTTTGCGCGGCTGTGCTCTGGATTTCGAGCAGCAGATCATTGTCCACTCGCTGCACAAATCCAGGCCCGCTGAGGTCGAAGACAAGCCTGGTGGCCATGCTGCCCTTGCCCCGGCGCAGGCCATTCAGTCTGGGAGGGTTGAGATGCAGCCTGAGTGTGGAGCCTTGAATCTGCCGTTGAACCCCTGCTGCCGCAAGCCATCCGGCCACGTTCAAGGACACCTCATCATCGAGCGTGCGCGTTGCGATCGAGGCCAGTGGCAGGGTCTTCCCATACCAGTTCAGTTGATCTCCTGCCTCAACGCGGCTCTGGACAAAGCCAAGCCTGGAGACGAGAAAATCCAGTGGCAGCCAGAGTTGTTCCTGGGATCCAGCGAGCCCTCCCCCAGGGGAGAAAGCCCATCGAGACGCGACCGGCTGCCCATTGATGATGATCTGTTCGCCAAGTTGTTGGACAGAGGCTGCTCTCAGCTCAGCCATCAACAAAGGTGGTGTGGAAAAAAACATGGAGAAGACGCTAGCGGTGATCTCGGGTTGGGGATTGCTGGAGACGCTGCTGCCTAGGATCAGGAGTCCGTTTGTCGCTGTTCGGACAGTTCGCGGCAGCGCAGCACGCCAGCCTGACGAGAGGTTCTGATTCAAGGTTATGTCTCATTTCTCACGCCCTCACTGGCCTTTCTGCGACAGCCCTGCTCCTGCGGCGGTGGTTGGCGAGAAAGATGCCTGTGGCGTGGGATTTCTGGCGCAGCTCCAGGGTGAGGCCAGCCATTGGTTGCTGCAGCAGGCCCTGCGCGGTCTGGGTTGCATGGAGCACAGGGGTGGCTGTGGTGGTGATGGTGATTCCGGTGATGGTGCCGGGATTCTGTGTGCGATTCCCTGGTCCTATCTGAGGGCCGTGTGGCCAGCCGCCACTGCTCAGGGGCAAGGTCTGGGCATGCTGTTCATGCCTCGTGAGCAACAGCGCCGCCAGCAAGCCCGCAGTTTCTGTGAACAGGAAGCTCAGGCTCTAGGCCTGGTGACACGGGGCTGGCGTGATGTGCCTGTTGATGAGTCGGTTCTAGGCCCTCTTGCCCGTGATACCGCTCCGATCATTGAACAGTGGCTTGTGGATGGAGAGCCTGAAGGCGACGCCTTTGAAGCCCTGTTGTTGCGCTTGCGTCGTCGGATCGGATCCAGGGCCAGGCAGCTCTGGGGCTTGGAGGCCAGTGATCTCTACATTGTTTCCCTGAGCAGCCGCACGGTTGTTTACAAGGGCATGGTGCGCTCGGAAGTGCTTCCCCGCTTCTATGCCGATCTGCGGGATCCCCGCTTCGAAGTGAATTTTGCGGTTTATCACCGCCGCTTCAGTACCAACACGCTGCCGCGCTGGCCCCTGGCGCAACCGATGCGGCTGCTGGGTCATAACGGCGAGATCAACACCTTGCTCGGCAATCTCAACTGGGCCAGGGCTTCAGAGGCCAGCCTTGGTGAAGTCTGGGGAGACGCTGCTGCTGATCTAAATCCGGTGGTGAATGCGGATTTCAGTGATTCGGCCAATCTCGATGCAACCCTTGAATTGATGGTGAGGAGTGGACGCTCCATCACTGACAGCCTGATGACGCTGGTCCCAGAGGCTTTCCGTCATCAGCCCGAGCTGGATGGCCGGCCGGATGTGCTGGCCATGTATGAGTTCAACGCCGGCTTGCAGGAACCCTGGGATGGTCCTGCGCTGCTGGTGTTCGCCGATGGCAAGCGGGTCGGCGCCAGCCTGGACCGCAATGGTCTACGCCCAGCTCGCTACTGCATAACTGAAGACGGTTTTGTGGTGATGGGATCGGAAACTGGCGTGGTGGATCTCTCTGACAAGCGGGTGATTCAAAAGCGGCGTCTGGGGCCTGGCCAGATGCTTGCCGTTGATCTTGAGCAGGGCAAACTCCTTGAGAACTGGGCCGTGAAGGAGGATGCCGCCGCCAGGTATCCCTATGCAGCCTGGTTGCAGGAGCACCGACGTTCACTGCAGGCCCAGCCCTGGCAGCAGGAGTGTCAGTTGAGTGGCCTTGAGCTTTTGCGAATCCAGACCGCTGTTGGTTTCACCGCGGAAGATCTCGATTTCGTGATCGCTGATATGGCAGGACTGGCGAAGGAACCCACCTTCTGCATGGGGGATGACATTCCCCTGGCGGTTCTGTCTGAGAAGCCCCACCTTCTCTACGACTATTTCAAGCAGCGCTTCGCTCAGGTCACCAACCCGCCGATCGATCCGTTGCGGGAAAAACTGGTGACCAGCCTTGAGATGCATCTTGGCGCCAGACGGCCGGCCCTGCGTCCAGAGCCCCTTGCTGCGGCCTTGGTCCATCTCGAAAGTCCTCTGCTCAATGATGCGGAGCTGGCGATGCTGTTTGAGCAGGGGCTCCGCTGTGAGCGACTTTCGACGCAAGCCGCTGTGGAGACCTGTGCTGACAATCTCAAACAGGTCTTGGCTTCCCTCTGCCGCAACGCCGAGGCAGCCGTTCAGCAGGGGGCAGAGATTCTGGTGCTCTCGGATCGCTGCGATCTCAGTGGTGAGCCGGCAACACTCACCGCCACCACCACGGCGATTCCCCCGCTGCTGGCGGTGGGTGCCGTGCACCATCACCTGCTCAGGCAGGGGATGAGGCTGCGTTGCTCGATTGTCGTTGACACGGCTCAGTGCTGGAGTACCCACCACCTCGCCTGCCTGGTTGGTTATGGGGCCAGTGCGGTGTGCCCATGGCTCACCCTCGAAGCCACCCGACACTGGCTGGCTCACCCCAGGACCCAGAAGCTGATCGAGAAAGGCAAGCTGCCTGCACT
>DASCPR010000050.1:0-22124 GCA_036012625.1 Prochlorococcaceae cyanobacterium Fu_MAG_50 | reverse complement strand
GTTGGGACTGACATTCCCATTCAATATCATTATTGGCATTCCCCTTTATATGGGATTGGTCAATAAACTCATCCCTGCAGCTTCCTGATCTCATGAAACGTCTTGACCTGATTGTCAGTGAGCGCGAGCTTGATTCTGTGATCAAAGCCCTGGATAAGGCGGGAGCCCCAGGCTACTCAGTGATTAAGCATGTGACAGGACGAGGGCCCGAGTCATCTGTTTCTGAGGGCATGGATTTCTCGGGCTTGGGAGCCAATGCTCATGTCATAGTTTTTTGTGAGTCGCCTGTACTTGAAAGATTGCGGGAGATGGTTAACCCTATTCTTGATTACTATGGCGGAGTTGCTTATGTTGCTGAGGCATCGCCGATGTGATTCTGATATTTTTAGGATAGATCCTATGGATAGATCCTTTTGATCGGTTGATCAATACATTCTTATCACCTCGACCCGGCTAAGACCTTTGTGCCTGACCTTTGATTTGTCGCGGTTGTTTTTACAGCATTGCTGCCTGGATTTTGGCGAGCTCAGGACCTGTTCTCTAGGCATTGCAGTGCGTGTTGGCAAATGGCTTTTGTAAGGCCTGTCGTTGCACTCCTGGGAAACAATTGTCTTTCCACTCCCCAGAGGCTTGTTAAATTGAGCTGCACGATTATTTTTTTATGGCTGCGGCTCGCGTTTTTTCAGGTTTATTGGTTCTATCCCTCACCTTGGCCTCCTGCCAATCTGCCAGCCAGAAGGCGTCTAAAGATGAAGTGAAGGTAGAGCAGGGCGTTGAGCTCGTCTGCTCAGCCCGCAATGATGTTGATCAGGCTGTAGAGGCTGTTTATGCCCTTACCCCTCAATCAACTGTTGACCAGGCTGAACAGGCCAGCAAGACTCTGAACAAGGCTTTGAAGAAACTCAAACGTGCGGATCAGAAGCTGAGTAAGGCTGAGCTTCGTGAGTACCGTGATCAGGTCAAGATTTTCCGGGATGCCGTCGATGAGGTTCGCAGGAACAAAGAGCTCACCCTTGCAGAAGCTGCTGATCAACTTAAGGGAAAGGCAGAGCCTGTCGTAGCAGCTAAAGAGCAGTTGATGGCGATCACCCTATGCCTCAACATCGAGGAGCCTGCGGATGATGTTGATAACAAAGAAAGTCATGATAAATCAAGTCATGAAAATGCCTCTGATGAGCAGGCCGAAGAACAGAAAAATGCTGAGGAAAAAGAGTAGCTAAAACCCGCAGACCTTATGAAATAGATGCGTTAATGGCGCTTGTCAATATTAACGCTTGCGCAGATACAAAAAGATATTCAGAGAGGTCTTTGTAGACCTCTCATCGACCTATCTCAGAGCGGTCTTAAAAGGCAGTTTTCAGAGGCAGTGTTCAGAGGCGGCGGCGGAAGCTTTCGTCCCTGAATCCCTCAACATTTTTATCTGGATTGCTGGTGTTGCTGAGTTTCCAGACATTTCTGCTGACACGTCTGGCGATTAGGCCACCACGCTCAACCTTCTGGGATCCCGGCCGTGCACCAAGCAGCTTGGTCACTTCTGCCGTGGTCAGGGGGGCTCCGGTATTGATGGCCAGGGATGTCAGCTCCAGACGTTGGCGAAGTGCCAAAAGATCAACTGACCCGCCATCCTCTGCTTGGGACCAGCTCCACTCGTCCAGCCTTTCGCTCACCATCTTCTGCATCAGGCCGACGCCAATCAAACCCAAGGCCTGCTCTGCCTTCAGGTCAGTTGGCAGGTTGCCTGTCTGTGAGCTGCTTTCCTGAAGCGTTGACATAGCCATCCCTGCATATGAGTGGACGGTATCGGCTCTAAAGGCTCTTGCAAGCGCGATCCGTTCGCAATTTATCCAAGCTCTCAAGGTATTATCCGAGCCATGAAAAGTTTCGCGAGCCTAGAAACCCGTAAGCGGCGCCAGGCTGGAAGCTCCCTCGTCACCGGCACTGAGGTTCAGTCCCAATCCTCCGGGGCCAGTTGTGTGATCACAACTGATTCAGAAACGCCTCGGCTCTCACGTCAGAGCAGCCATGTGCAGCAGATCGAGCTGCGCACCTATGTGTTCCTGGACTCTCTTCAGCCTCAGCTGGCAGCCTATATGGGCAGTGTCAGTCAAGGCTTTTTGCCGATTCCCGGTGATGCCTGCCTGTGGATGGAGGTGTCTCCAGGCATGGCTGTTCACAGAGTCACTGATATCGCCTTGAAGGCCAGCAGTGTGCGCCTTGGCCAGATGGTGGTTGAGCGGGCATTCGGCTCGATTGCTCTTTATCACAGGGATCAGAGCACGGTCCTCCATTCAGGGGATGTTGTGCTGGATGCCATCGGCAGCACCGTCAGTCGACGCAGCCCCTGCGAGGTGAGTTGGACGGAGGTGATCAGGGCGATCACTCCAGACCATGCCGTTTTGATTAATCGTCAGAATCGTCGTGGCTCGATGATTGAAGCTGGCATGAGCATGTTCATTCTTGAGACTGAACCTGCTGGATATGTATTGATTGCCGCCAATGAAGCTGAGAAGGCATCGAATATCACCATCGTTGATGTGAAAGGCGTTGGCGCTTTTGGCAGGCTTACTTTGGCGGGAAAGGAAGGTGATGTAGAGGAGGCTGCAGCTGCGGCGATGCGAGCGATTGATCAAATCAATCGCTAGTCAGTTTTCTAAAGCCCAATAATCTGGCGAAGCTGAGGAGCAATCTCTCTTGCCGCTTTGCCGCGGCTGCCCAGTTTTGATAGCTGCTCCATATTCAATTCTCCATAGGTGCAATGAGCCTCTCTGACCCACAGGAGCGATTCGAATTCACCTCCTGAGTAGGCGGGTGCCCTTAACAGTTCTCCCCAGCATGTTCCTTCGCCTGTCTTGAGGAGGTCTCCTTCTGGGTCGCAGAGAACCATGACGCTGCAGAAGCGGGCGCTGCGATAGGGAGTGTCGCCAAGGAGCTTGAGAAGCTTGTTGATCTTCGCTTCGTTCCCAGGCGCAAAACGGGCAGAGAAAAGCCCAGGCGCACCATCAAGGGCATCAACTTCAAGGCCTGAGTCGTCAGCGATGGTCAAGGTTCCTGTGAGCTGGGCGGCTGCTCGGGCCTTCAGCAGGGCGTTCTCCTGATAAGTGCTGCCGCTTTCCTCGACATTCAACTCACGGGGTTGCCTTTGCACGTTGACCGGTAAAGGGCGAAGCATGGCCTCGATCTCGGCGACCTTGCGGGGGTTGCCACTCGCAATGGTCAGCAGTGGTCTTTCCAAACCAGGGAAAAAAACAGGACCTCATTCTGCTGGAGAGGCGGGCGCTGCAGGCATGGATTTTGAAGCTGCTGAGAAAGTCCCTGAGGCAGCAAGCCTGCCAAAACCTTGGGCAAAGAGCTGATTGGGCTGGGAATTTAATGAGCTCCACCCCCACTGCCAACCTCATGTTTTCAAGCCCTGACGCAAGAAACCACAGCCGTTTAAAACAGTCGTGGACAGGGTGATTAGTTTGACTTATGGGCGTGACTACTGATCGTGATTGCGTTTTTGGCCGAATCTGCTTGACGGATGACGCGCTTTCAGAGCATTCTCCAACGCGAACATTCCACCCATCCATCCAGGTAGGTAATGGCTAACGAAACCATGGGCATAGCCCTCGGCATGATTGAAACCCGCGGCCTCGTGCCCGCAATCGAAGCCGCTGATGCAATGACAAAGGCTGCTGAAGTGCGCCTGATTGGACGCGAGTTCGTCGGTGGCGGATATGTGACAGTTCTCGTCCGTGGCGAAACTGGTGCTGTCAACGCAGCTGTGCGTGCAGGTGCAGACGCATGTGAGCGCGTTGGCGATGGCCTCGTGGCTGCCCACATCATTGCGCGCCCACATCGTGAAGTTGAGCCTGCGCTTGGCAATGGCAACTTCTTGGGTGGTCAGAAGGACTGAGATCTTCTGCGATGCCCCTGAGAGGGCACGTGACCATCTCACCCCCCTATTCCGACTTAAAGGAGTTTTCCCATGAGCAAGAAGTATGACGCTGGGGTCAAGGAGTACAGAGACACCTACTGGACCCCCGACTATGTACCCCTAGACACCGACCTGCTGGCCTGTTTCAAGTGCACAGGTCAGGAAGGTGTTCCCAAGGAGGAAGTTGCAGCAGCTGTTGCCGCTGAATCATCCACAGGAACCTGGTCCACAGTGTGGTCAGAGCTCCTCACCGACCTTGAATTCTATAAAGGTCGTTGCTACCGCATCGAGGATGTCCCTGGAGACAAGGAAGCCTTTTACGCCTTCATTGCCTATCCCCTCGATCTCTTTGAGGAAGGCTCAGTCACCAACGTGCTGACCTCTTTGGTCGGTAACGTCTTCGGTTTCAAGGCTCTGCGCCATCTGCGCCTTGAAGACATCCGTTTCCCCATGGCCTTCATCAAGACCTGTGGTGGCCCACCGAACGGAATTCAGGTTGAGCGCGATCGTCTGAACAAGTACGGCCGTCCGCTGCTTGGTTGCACCATTAAGCCAAAGCTTGGTCTTTCTGGTAAAAACTATGGCCGCGTGGTTTATGAATGCCTGCGTGGTGGCCTAGACCTCACCAAGGACGACGAGAACATCAACTCACAGCCCTTCCAGAGATGGAGAGAGCGTTTTGAGTTCGTTGCTGAGGCTGTGAAACTCGCTCAACAGGAAACTGGTGAGATCAAAGGTCATTACCTCAACTGCACAGCGAATACTCCTGAAGAGATGTATGAGCGTGCTGAGTTCGCCAAAGAACTCGACATGCCCATCATCATGCATGACTACATCACGGGTGGATTCACAGCCAATACAGGTTTGGCGAACTGGTGCCGTAATAACGGCATGCTGCTTCACATTCACCGGGCGATGCACGCGGTGATTGACCGTCATCCCAAGCACGGTATTCACTTCCGTGTGCTTGCAAAGTGCCTGCGTCTCTCCGGTGGTGACCAACTCCATACCGGAACCGTTGTTGGAAAGCTGGAAGGTGATCGTCAGACCACCCTGGGCTACATCGACAACCTGCGCGAATCCTTTGTCCCTGAAGATCGCTCACGCGGTAACTTCTTTGATCAGGACTGGGGTTCCATGCCTGGTGTGTTCGCAGTAGCCTCAGGTGGTATCCACGTCTGGCACATGCCTGCGTTGGTCACAATCTTTGGCGACGATTCCTGTCTTCAATTCGGTGGTGGTACTCATGGTCACCCATGGGGATCAGCTGCTGGTGCCGCCGCAAACCGCGTAGCACTTGAAGCCTGTGTGAAGGCTCGCAATGAAGGCAGAGAGCTGGAGAAGGAAAGCCGCGACATCCTTATGGGTGCCGCTAAGCACAGTCCTGAACTTGCAATCGCGCTTGAGACCTGGAAGGAAATCAAGTTTGAGTTCGACACAGTCGATAAGCTCGACGTTCAGTAATAGAGAAATTGAGGAGGCTTATGCCTCCTCAATACTCTTCCTGAATATCATTCGCCGGCTAAATTCACCGGCACATAAACCCTCACCATCCAAGGTTCACCATGCCTTTCCAGAGCACAGTTGGTGACTACCAAACAGTCGCCACCCTGGAGACCTTCGGCTTCTTACCGCCGATGACCCAGGACGAAATCTACGACCAGATTGCTTACATTATCGCTCAGGGTTGGAGTCCTGTTATTGAGCACGTACACCCCAGCCGCTCCATGCAGACCTATTGGTCCTATTGGAAGTTGCCTTTCTTTGGCGAGAAAGATCTGAATGCGGTTGTTAGTGAGCTAGAGGCATGCCATCGTGCATACCCAGACCATCATGTACGCATGGTTGGTTATGACGCTTACACCCAGAGCCAGGGTAGTTGCTTCGTGGTTTTTGAAGGACGCTGATTTTCAGCTTTCTTTATCTTGGTACCTGGCCTCGAATTGTTTCGAGGCTATCTGGTCCCTTCTGAGGAGATTCACATCTTCTCGTCTTACGACATTCCTATTGGTTAGACATGCCAAAACAATCCAGTCGAGAGCTAGTGCTTGAACGCCGAAAGGCGCTCAGTCAAGGCGGAAAGAAGGCTGTTGCCGCTAACAGCGCTTCATCCAATAGGGTCCGTAATGCTTCGGATGCTCGTTCTACCAGGACGGATAATGATGTCGTTAAAGTCGCGAAGGCCAGGCCGGAATCGCCATCAAGAAGCGAAAACACTGCCTTAAAATTCTCTTCGGAGAAATCTGCCAGTAGTCGACAGGCCAAGCGAGTCAGTCAACCTGGTCGTGAGCTGGTATTGGCGCGCCGTGAGGCGCTTTCAAGACGGGGCAAGTCAGCGGATACAAGTAAAGATCGTACCCGCAGAGATGCTCAGAAAAATTCTGCAAAGGTAGAGAACATAAGTTCGAACAAAACAAGCCATTGCTGTGCCGAATGTGAATCTAAAGATCGTGATTCCTCTGTTGCTCAGAAAACTTTATTGAAAAGTTCTGAGGGATCACAAAAGCTCGGCGCAAAACATGGCGGACGTGGCGCTGCCAAGAAAAGATCTGCTATCCAGAATTCAAGCAGAGCTTTGGTTCTTGCCAGGCGTGAGGCTCAATCCAAACACGGCAAAACTGCAGCAAAACAACCAACCTCAGCAGCTTCAGTGGCCCGCCAGGGTGATCCTGATCTTTCGAGTCGAGAAATTTCACAGAGAGTTCGCGAACTCAGAAGTAAATCCGGTGCTGTTGGCAAGCAACGCTCTGGTGCCACCCGTCCCTGTGGACCGAACAGGAAGGCTGCTAAGCAGGTTGCTGCAGCCGATGCCCATTGGAAGGTTGGTGTCAGCGAGACCACTACCGGTCAGTTGGTGACTGGCACTCAGGCCAATCGCTCTGTCAAGACCACTGGCAATGAGGCCAGCACGTGTCGTTCGATCACGGGAACTGAATATTTAGGCTCAGAGGTTTTTGAGACGTTCTGCAAGTCAGCACCCTCGAGCAGCCAACCCCCAAAGGTTCGTGTCAGCGCTACAAGTCACGGCAACAAGGTGACAGGGAATGAAGTTGGAAGATCTGAAAAAGTAACGGGTGATGAGCCTGGTACTTGTAAAACATTGACTGGAACTGAGTACATCTCAGCTAATCAATCCAATGCTTTCTGTGGTGAAGTAACCCCTTCTCCTCGCAAGGTTGGTCAAAGTCTTTCGGAGAGTGGTCGCAAGATTAGTGGGGCCATGGTTGGTCGCTCTTCCAATGTCACTGGTGATGAGGCAGGCTCAGATCGCTCCCTGACTGGTGATCAATACCTTGGTTCAGAGCCGCTCCCTTCTGGTCGGTCTGCAGAAAAGGTTGGTTCCCTCAACACCCTTCGTGGTACAGGTGTTACAGGCACGAATGTGAGCCGTTCTGGCCAGGTCACTGGCAATGAGCCTGGTAGCTGTAAGGCGGTGACTGGAGATGAGTACGTTGATGCTCAGCAGTACGAAGGCTTCTGTGGCCAAAGGCCATCCCCTGAAGCTGCCAAGGTTGGCTTCAGTGTCACCAATAAATCCCAGGTTGTTTCTGGCACAACGACCGGTCGTTCGGAGTTGGTCACTGGTGATGAGCCTGGTACATGCAAGGCTGTCACTGGCACCCCCTACGTAGGACTCGATCAAGCCGGCCAATGGTGCAACACCAAGGCTGTTAAGTCGATTCAGGCACGCACCCCAAAGCAAGCCGGCACCCCAGGCGCTGCCCTGACTGGACAACAACCAGGCATTGGCGGCGTGATGACTGGCGCTGAACGTGGAGCTTGTGAAGCGTTAACTGGTACTCCCTATATCGGTGGCGATCAGCTCAATCAGACTTGTGGATCCTCTGCACCTCAAGCCAATGATCATGCAGTGGAAGGCCAAGATTCTGCACCTTGGACTCATTTCAGTGTTCAATCACCAGCACGAGCTGCTCATCAACGGAGCCAGCACAACTCTGGTGTAACGGGAACGAGTTATGAACAAGGCGCAAGGATTACTGGCCCTTTTGATAGAGCAGAAGAAAAGGTTACCGGCACAGAGCAATTCCGATTTGATCGCCGTCCTCGCAAAGTTGAATCAGCCCCTGCTGAGGTGACAGTTGATGAGGATGCTCGCCCTGTTTCTCGTGTAACTGGTGAAGGCAACTCAGCCGGTTTGAACATCACTGGTGATGATTGGGATCGTGGCGAGAGGGTCACGGGTACTGAAGGAGTTTCGGCTCGTCGCCGTAATCCAAGCCGTCCCGGTCAGAGGAGTGCCATCCCAGCTTCAACCCAGAAGCGGAATGATCAGGTCGCTAAGCCAGTGAGTCGTGTCACTGGCGCCAGTGGCAACACTGATCAGGGCTCTTTGATCACAGTTTCCGGCGGCGCAAGGGGTTAATTGACAGATGGCCTACCGACGCCCACTGGCCTCTGAAGCTGCAGGTAATCTTGGGCCTACAGCCCCTAGACGCAGGCCAGCTTCTAGCTCCCAGCCATCGTCTTTAACAAAACGGGGCCGTAGGCGGGCAATGGCTGGCTGTCACCCTCTGACTGACAGTGCTGCCAATCAGTATCTACAGGCCTATGAACAAGATGTGAAAGGGCGTTTTGATCTGATAGTGCCTTTGCTTAAAAAGATATCTTCTCTTCAGAACGAACCCGATTTTGTTTCCCAGGCTCAACGCCTTTCTCGAGCTGAGATCGGTTTTGATCTGCCTACCCATGTTCTGGAAAAGTCCTGGGTGCAGCCTCTTGATATGCGGGCTTTATTCTCCTGGTCAGTTTTCCAGGTTCATCAACAGGCTAGTGATCGTTTCTTTCTGGATGATCCACTTCAGGGAGCAGAAGGCAGCAGTCCGGCTACAGAGTTTCAATCATTTCTTGTTGATTGTGGTTTTCACCTACTTGATTTAACCCCCTGCGCTGATGGGCGACTGGCACACACCATTGCCTATGCCTTACGCATTCCTTTCAGTGCCGTAAGACGGCGATCCCATGCTGGAGCACTGTTTGATGTGGAGAAAACAGTAAACCGCTGGATCAAGACAGAACACAAGCGTTATCGGGAAGACAAGCCAACTCCTGCTGATTCTCCAACCCGATATCTCAAGGTTGTTGCCTATCACTTCAGTTCTCTCGATCCGACACATCAAGGATGTGCTGCCCATGGAAGTGATGACGCCGCTGCAGCGGCTGAGGGGTATCAGCGATTACTTGATTTCCGTGAGGCTGTTGAAAATAGTTTCTGCTGCGGTGCCTCCGTTGATCTCTTGCTGATCGGATTAGATACAGACACGGATGCCATTCGCGTCCATCCTCCTGCTGCGGATACTACGATTGTTCTTGATAAGTGGGTTTCTGCTCAAGAGCTTTATCAAGAAACTCTCTCGCTTCCTTCCGATAAGGTTATGCAACACATCGCTGAACGAGTTGAGGCGAGTGCACCGGCTGCCCCGGAGAGCGGAATGGTCGCATTCATTAGCAGATTGATTGCAAATAACTTTTCTCAGATTGATTATGTAAAGGACCTTCATGGTGGTCCTTATCCTGATGCTGGCCACGCTGAGCGATTTATTGGAGTGGGTATTGGCTTTAAGGAGGTTCATCTCAGAAACCTCACTTATTTTTCCCATCTCGACACTGTTGAAGAGGGTGCTCCAGACCTTGATGTTGGCGTCAAAATCTTTAATGGCTTGAATGTCTCCCGTGACCTGCCAATACCTGTTGTTGTTCGTTTTGATTACTCTGCGAAGGTGCCTGGTGCCAGAGAGCGAGCTATCTCAGATTGTCTTCGCGTCGATAAAGCCATTGCAGCACGTTATGCAGACCTCCTTGATCAAGGCCTTTTACATACCTTCCTGACAGTTCGAGATCGTGATCAAAAAGTTCCAGCAGAAGTAGTGGGTTCTTCCCTTGAACCTGTTCTTCAGGAGGCTCATTGACATGTTGATTTGTAAGGTCCTTAAGCCGCTTGTCTCAACAAACAGAATCCCTGACTTTGAGCACAAGCACCTCCAAGTTGTTCTTGATGGAAGCTCCAAGAAAGTGGCTGTTGATGCTGTTGGATGCGTGCCTGGTGATTGGGTGATCTGTGTAGGCAGCTCTGCGGCAAGAGAGGCGGCTGGCAGCAAGTCCTACCCAAGTGACTTAACCATTGTTGGCATTATTGATCATTGGGAAGTGGATCCACCTAAGCCGCCAGCAGAGGGAGGTCGCTGATGGAAATCATGCAAGTTACCGGCAAGCTTGTTTGCACACAAAGGGTTGAAGGCCTTGGCCATATGCATCTGCGAATCCTCCGCAACAGCAGTGGGAAACAGCTGGTTGCTGTCGATCCTGTAGGTGCTCGTGAAGGCAATTGGGTGTTTACGGCCAGTGGTTCAGCTGCAAGATTTGCCTGCCCCGACCCTGCTACACAAACTGATCTCACCATCGGTGGAATTATTGATTTCTGGTCGCCTGATGGTTAGGTGATTCTTCCCGGTGTCTTTGTTGCTTCCTTTTTTAATTTCTAACCATGACGAAATCTTCCGCCTCTAACCGTGCAGCCAGAAGCTCCACAGCTTCTGGAACCATGGCCTCAAGGACTGGAGCAGCAGCCAAGGCTGTGCCGGAAAAGACCCCACAAACGGTTGATGTCACGCCTGTGGTCGCAACATCCTCCGCCTCGGGTAGCTCAGCATCTGCAAAGTCCAGCTCTCAAGCGGCTGCCAAGGCTGCTGGCTCCACCAGGCGCGCTGCGGGTTCAGTCGCCAAGGCAGGCAATGCCTCTGGTTCCGGTGCACGGGGCTCCTCTGCTGCTGGTGGATCTGCATCCATGCCTTCCCGCGTCAATGGCATTGCACTGGGGATGATTGAGACCCGTGGAATGGTCCCGGCGATTGAAGCTGCTGATGCGATGACGAAAGCGGCTGACGTTCAGCTTGTCTCTCGGGAATATGTGGGTGGTGGCTATGTGACTGTGATGGTTAGAGGCGAGACCGGAGCTGTGAATGCAGCGGTTCGTGCTGGTGCCGATGCCTGTGAGCGCGTTGGTGATGGCCTGGTTGCCGCCCACATCATTGCCCGTCCAGATCAGGGGGTTGAGCCAGCCTTGAAACCAAGTGGTGCCACTCGCCGCCACTGAGAAACTTCTCCACTATTTGTTGTGTTTGCAATACTCCCTGCTCGATGCTGAAGTTGAAGCTTTTTTGAAATAACGACTGAACATCTCATGCTATGAGCCTTTAAGGCTAGGCTTGTCATTTAATCCTTCAATGCAGAGTGGTGTTGTCTTGAATCAATGGCAGAATCGCTCCCGCCCTGTTCGGCTTGAACGTCGTTTCGAATTTGAAACTTATTCTCAAACCAGGGATTTTCTTGATCGTCTTGGTCAGCACTGTGAAGCGGCCAAGCGTTTCCCTGATATCAGCTTTGGCAAAACCTATGTGAATATCACTCTGCGTCCTGAGGCTGAGGATGCGGAAGCGCAGTTAGGTGAATCTGATTATCAATTTGCCGCTGAGATCGATGGATTCCTCGATTGATCTTGCTTCGGCGTATGCCGACTCCGGTGTGGGTGAGGTGCTTGATCAGCTCGATCGAGACCTGATTGGCTTGAAGCCTGTTAAGACAAGGATTCGCGAAATTGCGGCCCTGCTCCTGGTTGATCGTGCCAGGCAGGACCTTGATCTGCCCAGCACGTCTCCAAGCTTGCATATGTCGTTTACGGGGCGACCGGGAACCGGCAAAACGACTGTTGCGATAAAAATGTCGCAGATTCTTCATCGTCTTGGTTACCTTCGAAAAGGCCATGTCGTCACGGTCACCCGTGATGATCTCGTCGGTCAGTACGTGGGACATACTGCACCCAAGACCCGTGAAATGATCAAGCGGGCCCAGGGTGGAGTGTTGTTCATTGATGAGGCCTATTACCTCTACAAATCCGATAATGAGCGAGACTATGGGGCTGAGGCCATTGAAATTCTGCTTCAGGATATGGAGCGTCAGCGCAACGACTTTGTTGTAATTTTTGCTGGATATAAGGATCGCATGGATGTTTTTTATCAGTCCAATCCTGGCCTCTCCTCTCGTGTTGCCCATCATATTGATTTCCCTGACTACAGCAATCAGGAGCTGATGGAAATTGCTAAGCTGCTGCTTGAGCAGCAGCATTATTGTTTCAGCCCTGAAGCTGATCTGGTCTTTGAAGATTACATTGAAAGGCGGCGTCAACTGCCCTTCTTTGCTAACGCACGATCGATCAGGAATGCATTGGATCGCACCAGGATGAGACAGGCGAATCGATTATTCGAGAGGATGGGTGAGTTACTGAGTCGAGACGATCTGATGACCCTTGAGGCTGCTGATATCAAGGCCAGCCGTGTCTTTCAGGGAGAAGTGGAGGGCCACGATCCGACAATCCCGCTGACTGACTCAGCGATTGATTGAGGCTGCTTTTGCTTTCGGCAGCCAATGCTTTTGACAGCCAATGCTTTTGACAGCCATGGGTAAAGCGGCTCTTGCTGGAGCAAGCTCTGACTCGAGGCAATCATTGATTGAAACAGTGATTAATCGAGCAGTTATGAATTTAGACAGCATTTAGCTAAGGCCAGCTTCAGTGAGCCAGGTCTTTGCAAGTGCAGATTTTGACTAATGAATGTAGCTTCTGTCTGAATCAGGTTTAGACGAACTCAATCTGATTTCGGTTGCTCAAGATCTCTCTTGATCAACACGAGCAGATAGGAGGGTGGCTTGTAACGACCGGGCAGACATCTGTTCAGGGTTTCCAGATGGCTCCAGCACACCGTCCGCTCGATCTCCTTGGTGCTGCGCCCCTCCTTGAGCAATCTTCTGAGAGCTTTGCAGTAAAGGGGATAACCCGCTTCAAGTTCCCCGATTGTCAGCTTGGCCTGGGCCATGCATACTCGCTGCGCATTAATCAGCTTATTCAAGCGGCGGCCCCTGAAGGCAGGGGTGCACACATCAACACTAGCTGCCAAAGCTTTGGAATGCTGCATCTACTGCCCCAAGTCACTGATCAGGACAAAGATGGATCATCACAAAGATGGATCAGCAAAAAGACGGATCAGCACAAAGAAGGCTCAGAACCAGGCCCGTTCACAACCAGGCCTGATCAGCACAAAGCTTGTCAAGCAAAGCCCTGAGCCTGTGACAGTGGAGCTCAGCCAAGCCATGCCACACAGTCGATTTCAACTCTGGAGGCCTTCGGCAGGGCCGCAACCTGAACGCAGGCCCGGGCCGGACTCACACCAGATCCGAAAAATTCTGCATACACAGCATTGACGCGAGCGAAATCTCCCAGGTCTGCCAGGTAGACCGTGGTGCGAATCACCTGGGCCGGCTCTGCTCCGCCGGCCTTGAGCACCGCCACAAGGTTGCTGAGCACCTGACGGGTCTCGGCCTCCACATCACCATCGCCCACCATCTCACCGCTGGCTGGATCCAGGGGAATCTGGCCTGAGCAGTAGAGCCAGCCACCGGCCAGCACTGCCTGGTTGTAGGGACCGACAGGGGCTGGTGCTGCGTTCGTGGTGATCGCCTGGGCGGAGGTGGAAGCCATGGTCTGGTCGCACAATCGCGATGCATCATCGCTCCGGAGGCCTCTCCCAGGCGCATTACCAATGGTCTTTATGGAGGCGCAGTTCAGCGAGCTCCTCCGGCGTTGTGGCGCGCAGGAACAGATTCGTCTGCCCCTCGATGGCGATGCTGCTGGGCAGAGAGCAATCCCCTCGTCCCCGCGCCTCGATCACTGCGCTCAGCCTGGCCTTGATCGCCTGATCATCCGGGCGGATCCCATGGGCCCAGCGCAGATTGGCTTCGGTGTATTCATGGGCGCAGTAGACCCTGGTGTCTGGGGGAAGGGCGCCAAGACGCTGCAGGGCCTGATGCATGTCAGCGGCCGTTCCCTCGAACAGGCGACCGCAGCCGGCGCCAAACAGGGTGTCGCCACAGAAGAGCGCGGCTGTGTCTGCCTGGAACTGCCCGGCGGGCCGGTAGTAGGCCACGTGGGCTCTGGTGTGGCCGGCAACGTCGATGACTTCAACGGGATGCCCTAGAAGGTTGATCTGATCGGCATCCTTCACGGAGATCGTCTGAAAAGGGATGCGCTCCTGATCCGCAGAGGCTGCAATCACCTCCGCTCTGGGCCAGGTCTCAAGCAGTTGCAGGGTGCCACCTGTGTGGTCTCCATGGTGATGGGTTTGCAGCACGGCCTCGAGTTGAAGGCCTCTGGCCTTCAACCAATGCTCAACCGGCCCGGCCTCAGATGGATCAACCACCACCGCCCGATCGCCTTGCACCCAGATCCAGATGATGTTGTCCTGCAGAACCGGCAGGCCATGGATGATTCCTGGCTCAGCACCCCCGGATCCAGCGGTTGCAGTCACGGCCATCGTTAAAGTCCAGGTCGACGCATGGTTCCATGATCACCGTCGCCCTCGCGAAAGGGGCTCTGCTCAAGGATTCCGTGGCACGGTTCGCTGACGCAGGCCTTGATTTCAACTCCGTTCTCGACCCCGACAACCGGCAGTTGATGGTGCCTTCCCGCTGTGGACGAGCCAGGGCTCTGCTAGTTCGTAACGGTGATGTGCCCGTTTATGTGGCCTATGGCCAGGCCCAGCTTGGAGTGGTCGGATACGACGTTCTGAGGGAACACCAGATGCCGGTTGCACAGTTGGTGGATCTTGGCTTCGGTGGTTGCCGCATGTCTGTGGCCGTGAAGGCCAGCAGCGGCTATGAGCGGGCGGCTGATCTCCCCGCCCACTGCCGTGTCGCCAGCAAATTCACCCATTGCGCGAGGGAATTCTTTGATGCTCTGGATCTCCCCGTTGAGTTGGTTCATCTCACCGGTTCTGTGGAACTGGGCCCGCTGACCGGAATCGCTGAAGCGATTGTGGATCTGGTCGCCAGTGGCAGAACCCTTCGCGACAATGGGCTGGTGGCGATCGAGGACCTGTTCAGTTCAACGGCGCGCCTGGTCGGTCATCCGTTGGCGTTGCGCCTTGATCGGGGCGAACTGCAAGCCATCGTTGAGGCAGTCCGGAGCCGGGGACCCTCTCCCCGTCCCCAATCCTGAGGGCTGTTTCCGTCATGGCTGTTTCTGATCTGCAGCGGGTTCGCAGGCTTGGCCGTTATCTGGTTCAGGATCGTCGTCGACTGTTCCTTTCTCTGCTGTTGCTGCTGCCGGTGGCTCTTGCCGGAGCGGCTCAGCCGCTTCTGGTCGGCCAGGCGATCAGTGCCCTTCGTGGAGAAGCGACGCTGCCAATGCTCGCAGGTCTCACCACCAAGGCCGCGGTGCGGATGATCGTTGTGATGCTGCTGGTCACCGTGCTGCTGCGTCTGTCTCTGGTTGGTTTTCAGACGTTCAATATTCAGGCCGTTGGCCAACGGCTCACCTCTCGTATTCGTGATGATCTCTTCTCCCATGCGATTTCGCTGTCACTGCGTTTTCACGACCGCATGCCTGTGGGGAAGCTGCTGACGCGGCTGACCAGCGATGTGGATGCCCTGGCGGAGGTTTTCGGCAGCGGTGCGGTTGGCGTGCTTGGTGATCTGGTCAGCCTGATTGTGATCGCCGTGACGATGCTGCTGATCGAGTGGCGGCTTGGAGCGCTGCTGCTGGTGATCCAGGTTCCTGTGACCCTGGTGATCCTCTGGTTGCAGAGGCGTTATCGCAAAGCCAATTATCGCGTCAGAGAGGAGCTCTCTCAACTGAACGCCGATTTTCAGGAAAACCTCCAGGGCCTGGAGGTTGTGCAGATGTTCAGTCGTGAACAGGTCAACGGTGAGCGCTTCGGCCACACCGGTGCGGCCTATCGCCAGGCGGTGACCGGAACGATCTTTTACGACAGCACCATTTCGGCGTTCATTGAATGGATCTCACTTGCGGCTGTCGCGATTGTGCTGGCAGGCGGTGGCTGGATGGTGACCGGTGGTGCCATGGGGCTTGGCACACTCACCACCTTCATCCTCTATTCACAGCGACTGTTTGATCCCCTGCGGCAACTGGCCGAGCGCTTCACCCAGATTCAGGGTGGCCTCACAGCGGTTGAACGCATTGGTGAGCTCCTCGAGGAACCCCTGGAGATCATTGACTCTGGAGCTGAGCAGGAGTCGGCGGAGGGGCCGAGGATTCTGGCGAAGGCGCCCCGCGGCGAGGTGATCTTCGATGGCGTGAGCTTCGCCTACAGGCCTGATGAATTGATTCTCAGTGATATCAATTTCAGGATCAAGGCTGGCGAACATGTGGCCCTGGTCGGGCCCACCGGTTCCGGTAAAACCACGATCATTCGTCTGCTCTGCCGCCTCTATGAGCCCCAGGCCGGGCGCATCCTTCTCGACGGACAGGACATCAGGAGCATTCCCCTTGCCAGGCTGCGTCAACAACTCGGCGTTGTGCTTCAGGACACGTTTCTGTTCAGCGGCAACGTCGCTGACAATCTCCGCCTCAGTTCCGACATCGCTGATAGCCGTCTGCGGGGGATCTGTCGGGATCTTGGCCTCGACCCGCTGCTGAATCGCCTCCCCCAGGGACTTGAAACTGAGCTGAGGGAGCGGGGCGGCAATCTTTCCTCCGGTGAGCGTCAGTTGCTTTCGGTGGCGAGGGTGGCCATTCGAAATCCCACGGTTCTGGTCATGGATGAGGCCACCGCCTTCATGGATCCTTCGACGGAAGCGATGCTGCAGCGGGATCTCGATCGGTTGCTGGAACGGCGCACGGCTGTGGTGATCGCCCACCGATTGGCCACCGTGGAGGCCGCCGATCGGATTCTGGTGCTCAAACGGGGGCGAATCGTTGAGGAGGGCAGCCATCTGCAGCTGCGAGCCCAGGGAGGGCTCTATGCCCAGCTCGCGGATCTGCAGGAGCGGGGATTGGCGAAACTCTGATCCTGCAGCCTGGGCCTATTGACCCGAAATGGAACGGGAAAGGAATGCGCTCAATGCTGAGCTTTTGCCGTTGGGGTGAGCTGTGCGGCAGGATCGGAACAGCTGGACAAGACGGTTTTGATCAGCTCCTGTTCACTGACACCGGAGGTGCTTGAGCTTGCCTATGGCAAGGCTTCAAGGGAGTGTCCAAGCCCGAATGAACAACTCATACTGGTGTTCAGCCAGACCAGGGCCTTTGATCTTGTCGAGCTGGAACAATTGCTTGAGTCTGTGGGCTGGCGGCGTCGGCCGATCAGGCGTGTGCGCAAGGCCTTGGACCACAGCCTCATCAAGGTTGGCTTGTGGCGCCATGACCCCCGCCTGCCTCGTCTGGTGGGATTTGCCCGCTGCACAGGCGATGGAGTGCTTGAAGCCACCGTCTGGGACGTGGCCATTCATCCCTTCTATCAAGGGGTTGGTCTTGGCAAGCATCTGATGGTGTATCTGCTCGATGCCCTCAGGGAGATGGGAACTGAGCGTGTGAGCCTGTTTGCTGATCCGGGGGTTGTTGCCTTCTATGAGAACCAGGGGTGGACCCTTGAACCCCAAAGCCATCGTTGTGCCTTTTGGTATTCGAACTGATTGGTTTTCGATCTGATTGGCCGTTTAAGGGATGGGCCGTTCAACGGAGTCAGCAGCAACCTATGGCCTTCAGCGGTAATAGGAAGCGGCCAGACGAGAGGCAGGCTCGCCCCTCCGCCAGCGATGGCGCAGCACAGCGTTCTGCCAGCTGCGTTGTAGAAGGCCCTGCTCACGCCAGCGTCGATCGTCTGTGGTGAGACTGATCCCCAGCCCCTTCAGCTGGGTTCGGCTTCGTTGCCTGAGGCGTTCGACAAGTTCAAGATCCTCCATCAGCGGAAGTGCCGAGTAGCCGCCGATGTCCTCGTAGAGGCACCGGGAGAGCAGCAGTCCTTGATCGCCATAGGGGCGTTGCAGCAGGTGGCTGCGCATCGCCACCGCCAGTTCAAGCAGTCGCAGGCCCGGTCCGGCATTCCGGACGCGGAAGTCGAAGAACCAGGCGCTGTCATCGGCTGATTCAGCACTGATCACAGCCTGAACCGCGTCGGTCCATGCCGCCGGCAGGCGGCTGTCGGCATGCAGGAAAAGCAACCATTGCCCTTGGCTGGCACTGGCCCCAGCAGCGAGCTGCTGGCCCCTTGCGGGTTTCGCTGTCTGGATCAGTTCAGCGCCTGCAAGCTGGGCACAGAGCCAGGTGCGGTCTGTGCTGCCGCCATCCACCACCAGCAGCTGCATCGCCGTGGGCCAGCGCTTGAGATCTGCCAGCAGCAGGGGCAAGCGAGCGGCTTCATTGAGGCTTGGAATCACGATGCTCAGGGATGGGGCCGTGCTCATCCCTGCCAGGCGCGAAGGTCTTGGCTTTGGTCAACATCGTTCTGCTGGCGCAGCAGTGCTGGGCTGACCCCTGCCCTCCTGGCCTGCTCAAGGGTGGTGGCCATCACCTGATCCGTTCCCCAGGGGATGCCGGCGAATGGCCAGCTCGGGATGGGATTGATCAGATCACCTGAGAGGCCGAGCAACCAGTACCCGCCATCAGAGGCAGGGCCAAGCACGAGCCCATGGCTCTGGAGGCTCTCCAGAGCCTCCAGCAGATCTCTCTGGCAGAGCCCTGGCAGATCCGTGCCAATCACCATGCTGCAGCGCTCTGGTGAACTGGGCTGCTTTAAACGCCCCTGGACGCTGAGAAGCTGACGGCGAAGGCGACTTCCCATTGAGCCACTGCCCTGCATCACCACTGCCATCGCCTCAACGCCAAGGTTCGATCCCCAGCGGCGGGCGGCATGGGGGGCCAGGCCGCTGACGGCCAGCTGCAGGTCCACCAAGCCCTTGTCGGCAAGGCCTCTGGCCACAGCCAGGGTGTGGATGGTCATCCTCGATTGGATTGCAGCTGCACGAGCGATCCCCAGATCCCTGGCCAGGCGACCCTTGCAGCGTCCAGGAGCAGGCCAGCGGGCCATCACCACCAGGGACGCTCTGGCCATTGCGCTCATCCCTGGCGAGGCAGTTCCGCAGGGGTGACGATCACTTCGAGCTCCTTGCCGTTTCGTTCCAGAAGCAGAGGCATCGGTTGGTCAACCGTGCCACGGTCCACAGCCAGCTGCACCTGGGAAGGGTCCTTCACCTTGGTGCCATCCACGCTTCTGATCAGGTCGCACTGCTTCACATCTGCTCTGGCCGCCGGACTGTTCGGCACCACCTCAACGACAAGCACAGCATTGACTTCAGGCACCTTGCATTCGGTTGTGGTGGCATTGATCTCCTTGGCCATCTGCGGTGTGAGGTTCTGCAGACGGACACCGATATAGGGGTGCGACGCCTGTCCATTGCTGACGATCTGCTGGGCGATGCGCTTGGCGAGGTTGATCGGGATCGCAAAGCTGAGGCCAGCCCCAGGTGCTTTGCGGATGGCGGTGTTGATGCCGATCACCTGTCCGGCGCCATTGATCAGGGGGCCGCCGCTGTTGCCTGGATTCACGGCAGCGTCGGTCTGGATGTAGGGAACACGCTGCCCTTCCCCGAGCGCATTGGTGCGGTCCACGGCACTGATGATTCCCGCGGTGACGGTGTTGTTGAGGCCGAGGGGATTGCCGATGGCGATTGCCCACTCACCAGGTTTGATCAGTGCCGAATCACCGAGCACTGCCACGGGCAGTTTTTCGGCAACCACCTTGACCACGGCAACGTCGGTGAGTGGGTCCCCCCCCAGCACCCTGCCGCTGTAGCTCTGACCGTCCGGAAGGGTCACGGACACCTGATCGGCTCCAGCCACAACATGAGCATTTGTGAAGATCAGTCCGTTGGAGCGGGTGATGAATCCTGATCCCTGGCCTGCCTGCCTCTGAATCGATGGCCCAACACCGAAAAGATTCCCGATGGGACTGGAGACACGTTTGACCGTGTCGATGCGCACCACAGCAGGGCCGACCCGCTCAACGGCCGCGACGATCAAATTGCTGCCGGGTTGAAGCGGCGCAGTTTTCGGTTTGTCACTGACGATGGGTGCCTTGGCTGGACTGGGATCAGCACCGAGCCCGAGGCGATCACGCATGTCGCTGGAGCAACCGCTGAGGGTCAGGCCAAGGAGTCCCACCCCGAGCCATCTGGTCAGATCCATAGGAAACATTCGCTCAACTCGGCGTAAGAAAGGCAAGGTCCCCGACTCTGGAAACTTCAGAGTCTCATTTAAGAACGCCCCAGTCAGCAGGAGGTGCGAAGATTCGGTCTCCAGGGCTCTTAACTGCTGTGCTGCTTACGGGCAATGAGCTTTGGAGCAAGGTTCAGCAGGCCCTTCAGCAAAATCTCAGCAAGCCGACATTTGAAACCTGGATCCGGCCAGCCCGCTGCCGTGATTTCCGGGACGGACAGCTGACCCTTGAGGCCCCCAACAGTTTCGCCAGCAACTGGTTGCGGAAGAACTACGTCCAGACCATTGAGGAGGTGGCTGGGGGCATCTACGGCAAACAGGTTCGGGTGCATGTGGTGGCGGCTGAGGCCGCTGTGGAGAAGCTGGACGACGTCGCTGGAACTGCAGCAGCACCAGCTGCGGAGCCAGCGCTGACAGCTCCCGGAGCCTCTGCTCTTGCCACGGGTCCTGACGGCTCTGCAAATGGTTCGGCCACAGGGGCTGCCTCTGGCTCAGGGCCAAGAAGGGTGCTGCCGGGTCTCAATCATCGCTACGTCTTCAATCGATTCGTGGTCGGCCCCAACAGCCGGATGGCCCACGCTGCCGCTCTGGCTGTTGCCGAGGCGCCTGGTCGGGAATTCAATCCCCTGTTCCTCTGTGGCGGGGTCGGGCTCGGCAAGACCCATCTGATGCAGGCCATCGGTCATTACCTGTTAGAGATCGATCCCTCCGCAAGGGTTGCCTATGTCACCACCGAGACCTTCACCAATGCTCTGATCGTGGCGATCCGCAAGGACGGCATGCAGGCCTTTCGCGATCGCTACAGAGCTGCAGACCTGATCCTGGTTGATGACATTCAGTTCATTGAAGGCAAGGAATACACCCAGGAAGAGTTCTTCCACACCTTCAACGCGCTGCATGAAGCCGGTCGGCAGATCGTGATTGCCAGCGATCGACCACCCAGCCAGATCCCCAGACTTCAGGAGCGTCTGATCTCCCGTTTTTCGATGGGGCTGATTGCAGATATCCAGGCTCCCGATCTGGAAACCCGCATGGCCATCCTGCAGAAAAAGGCCGAGCAGGAGCGGATGAGACTGCCCAGGGATCTGATTCAGTACATCGCCGGGCGTTTCACCTCCAACATCCGCGAGCTGGAGGGTGCCCTCACCAGGGCTGTTGCCTTCGCTTCGATCACCGGACTGCCGATGACGGTGGAATCTGTTGCTCCGATGCTGGATCCCAATGGTCAGGGGGTGGATGTCACCCCGAAACAGGTGATCGATAAGGTCTCAACGGTTTTTGATGTCAGCGCGGATGACATGCGCAGCAGCTCGAGGCGACGGGCGGTGAGTCAGGCCCGGCAGGTGGGGATGTATCTGATGCGCCAGGGCACGGATCTGAGCCTGCCCAAGATCGGTGAGACCTTTGGCGGCAAGGATCACACCACCGTGATGTATGCCCTTGAGCAGGTGGAGAAGAAACTCGCCACAGACCCTCAGTTGGCCAGTCAGGTGCAGCGGGTCAGGGATCTTCTGCAGATTGATTCCCGCCGCAGGCGCTAGCTGTTTCTCGTAGCAGCGTTGGGCAGGTTGGCGATGGGGATGCTCATCGCCTCGAGACAAAACCCTGGGGATCCTGATCAAAGCGGTCGCGAACGGGGATTGGTTGTCCATGTTCAGGACCATCAAGCCCGGCGGTTTGTTCAATGGCCTGACGCAGTTGCCGTGCTGATAGCAGCGGCATGTCACGGGGAACGCAGACGCGGTCGCGTAGATAACGCAGTCCCCTTGCACTGCCGGGTTCTGGGGGACAGTCCTGGTTGAGCATCATGCTTGTCAGGGCAGCTCTCAGGGGTTGATCAAACCGCTCCGGGCCCAGGGGGTTCAGGGCCAGAAGGCGCTCACGGTGCTTGATCACCCTGGCGAGAGCAAGACCTTCGCGGCCCTCTACATCGTCTTCAGCAGAAGACCAGCGGGTTTCCAGGCCCTCGAGGCCATCGCCCCGGTCAACGGCTGCGGCCAGGGTCTGCTGGTTGGAGCCGGCATCAATCCAGCAGCCACCCATCTGTGGGGGCAGGTCATGGGCATGGGTGTGGAAGTCGCCCTGGGTGCCGCGATAGACCTCGAGTTGTTCCAGGGCTGCGAGCCAGGCATC
>DASCPR010000049.1:0-1678 GCA_036012625.1 Prochlorococcaceae cyanobacterium Fu_MAG_50 | reverse complement strand
TCTCTTTGGGTGAGAAGATCTTTTGCTGCATGACTTGTCCGTTTGTTCTCTAGATCATGTTGTATTTCCGGGTCGCAATATGAGCCTCCCTGGAATAGAGCTCTATAGGCGATGAACAGTCTCCCCCCGCCTGACTTTCGACGCATTGCGATCACTTCACAATTGCTCTCCCATGCCGCTCGGTAGGGTTCCGATCGCAGTGATCGACCAAGCAGCATGACCTTGATGTGTGGATATTGTTGCTTTATCTCTGCCACGAGTTGGCTGCCATCGCCAACTTCAAGATCGCTGCAGACAATTGCTGTGTCAGGCTTTTGCTCGAGAATAAGAGTTTCCACTTCATCACGACGCGTGCATATCGCCACGATGTTCAGGCCTGAATTAAGGCGTTCGTAGGCCGTTGCCATCAAGGCCGGTAGCGGGTCGCCAGCGGCGATTAACAGCCTTGCATCTAGCTTGAGCTCCATGATCCAATCGTGGGATTCACGAGTTCTCTGCAACAGTGGTGTGTAGTCCATGTTGGGTTTGAGAGAGTTGTGGTTTTCCGGCTGCAGGCCTCTGCCTGAAAGGGTTGGATCGGGTCTTCATCTCGCCGGTATCTTTCGGAAAATCAATGATGATTGAACTTGCTATTCAGCTTCTGGGTCGTTTCTCAGTGTTGGACCTGATTGGATCAGGATATCGCTCTTCTTATTAATAGCTTGGTCTTCAGTCCTTTCGTCTCATTGCACTGATTGATTCCCGCACCCGCTTGATATTGATGCCGATGTTTTCAAAACCAAGCAAACTTCCTGGGCTTTCCTCCCAGTTTGCTGACAGTACGCCGTAACTCACGCCGAGCAGGCCGAGCAGAAAACAGCCGGCAGAGCTCAGGAATGTGACCCAGGGTGGGATGTCGGCGATTCCCCGTGAGACCAGCAGATAGCTGACAATGAAAACCCCCATCCCGGCGGCGCTGGGGATGCCACTGGACAAGACGACGCGCCGGGCCATCCGGTCGGCCACCGGTTTGGGGATCGATTTCTGCTTGGCCTGGGTTTTGCCTGCTGCAACCTTCTTATCAGCGCTTTTCTTTTCAATTTCTTTCTTTTCTGCGTCTTTTTGGTCGGCACTCTTCTTTTTTTTGTCGCTGCTTTTTTTATCAGCTGCTTCACTTGCCGCAGTTTTCCCTGCCGCCGTTTTATCAGCAGATTTCTTGGGCTTCTTCGGCTCGAAAGGCAGAGGGCTTCTCCGGTCTTCAGCCATGGCGGTGGTGGGAAGGGATGCTTCTCTGATTAGGGATGCTTCTCTGATTCAAGTCTCAGCCGCGGATGCCCAGCTTGCTGATCAGGTCGCTGTAGCGCTGTTCGCTCTTGGCACGAACATAGGTGAGCAGGCGCTTGCGGCGGCCGATCATCTTCAGCAGACCCTGGCGGGAGGAGAAGTCGTGGTTGTTCTGCTGCAGATGCCCACTGAGTTTGCTGATCCGCTCGCTGAGCATCGCCACCTGCACCTCCGCTGACCCCGTATCGGTGCCATGGGTCTGATGGGTGTTGATCAGTTCCTGTTTTTCGGTGGTATTAAGCGACATAACCGACGTCCGGCCAAGAGAGTGCAAAAAAACAATTTACCTCCTTGAGCTCCCTTGTCATGCCGGCTCCCTGCTCAACCAACGCAGGCTGGCTCTCAGCCAGGCATC
>DASCPR010000048.1:0-5047 GCA_036012625.1 Prochlorococcaceae cyanobacterium Fu_MAG_50 | reverse complement strand
CCAAAGCCACTGAAGAAGGTCTCGAAGAGATCGGAAAATCCCCCCATATCGCCCATGTCAGGCATGCCAGCGGCTCCTCCGAGGCCGGCCTCCCCGAACTGGTCATAACGGGACCTTGTCTGAGGATCATTGAGAACCTCATAGGCACGACCGATTTCCTTGAATCGATCCTCCGCGCCTGGATCCTTGTTGACATCAGGATGATATTGGCGAGCAAGACGCCTGTAAGCCCGCTTCAGAGTGTCAGCATCAGCATCCTTGCTGACACCAAGCAGGTCGTAATAATCGGCCATCAGCTCGTCAACCCTGCTTCAGATTAAAGGTCATTGACTCACAATCTCAGCTCTCCTGTTCAACAGATCCAGCATCGCTGCCGGAAAACTCTGCAGCCGGTTCATTCGGGGTTGCTGATTCCGACGATTGCTGATCCGGCCCAGGACCCATCGACACCTTGACAAGGGCATGGCGCAAGACTCTGCCATCAAGGTGATACCCACGCTGCAATTCCTCAGTCACCACATCCTCAGGATGCTCCTGGTTGGGCTCCCGCAGCACCGCTTCATGGAGGGTGGGGTCAAAAGACTGGCCCACCACACGCATCGGTGCGACTCCAAGCTGCTTGAGAACATCAACAAGCTGCTTATAGAGACCCTGATAACTGCGATGCAATCCCTGAGCCTCCTCTCCCTGAGGGTCGAGCTGCTGTCGAGCCCGCTCGAAATTATCAACAACAGGAAGAATTGCACCAAGGGTGCTGCAGGTCAGCTGAACCTTGAGATCGTCCTGATCCCGAGTCTGTCGCTTGCGAAAATTATCGAAATCCGCAGCGATCCGTGCGTACTGTCCGCGCAGGGCTTCATGCTCTTCGCGAAGGCTGCTGAGCTCCTGCTCCAATTGCAGCAAACGATCCTCCTCACTCGCAGAATTGGAGACCTGAGCTGCAGGCTGAGCAGGATCCATCGGTTGAGCCTGAACTGGAGGCTGGGCCTGACCCGCTGACTGAGCCGGATCTGCATGCTGAGCAGGATCCATCGCCCCGGATTCAGTTGACTCCGCAGAGCCAAAGGCCTCTGAACCCCCTGTCAAAGGGTCTGGTGCTGAGGTTGGAGGATCGCCGCTCATGCTGACTGATTACAGATTCACCTACAGCCATGTTGAAGGGCGAAGCCCACCTCCCACAAGCGGCGGAAGCCCGCACCTATGAATTTTCACGGAACTGCTTCAGCTCAGAAGGCTGTCCCGACTCCATGCAAACCACCGACGTGCATCGTTATTGCCCAGCTCAAGCTTGCAGCAAAAGCAGAGGTCATCACCGCAACTGGCAACGCAACCGAACAGGACATAGCTGGGCCTTCCCCAAGCTTCTGCCCAAAAGATTGGCTAAAGAAGGCTGAGCAAAAGCGAAGCCATGGCTTCAACTCTTTCCAGGTTTGTGCCTCAGCACAACAAGCAATAGTGAGCTTGCCGCCTCTGCAGCACCAGACTTTTTCAAGCTTGATCCCAAGACTGAAACTCAGCCAGATATTGACCGAACAACCCTTAAGCAAAAACACGGAGGCTGTTGCTTGATCCAGCAACCCTCAGGATTTGATCACCATAAAGATCTGACAGCCATGAAGGGTTAAAACAACTCACGCCGGCAACAGACACCAGCTGCAAACAAATATGAATCGATGCTGCACAGATCAACTGCAAACACTGACTCCCTCAAGCTGCGCAACTAGAACATGAGAGAGGAGAAAGCAGAGCCCAAAAACTGCTCAAACCTCACCTCCAGCTCAGCAATTCATCTTTGTGACTCAGATCAGACCGATCCCGGAAGCGATCACAAGCAATCAGCAACGGCTGGAACTGGAACTGCTTCAACAGGTCCAGCTGCTCACTCCAGAGCAATTGGGTCAAGGCCATGAGCTGCTCAGGCACGGCACTGGTCTGGACACAGACACATGGCGGCAACTGCAGGCCATGCCATGGAGATCAGAGGGCCAGCACCTGGATGTTGCTATTCCCAACCACTGGGATCAGAACGCCAAGGATGAACTGATCCGGCAACTGGATGCATGCGGTTTCACCGCTGAGCTTCAACTAGCCCTGCACTCGGATCTGGCACCTTTCCTGACCAGGGAGAGCATCGAACAGCCTCTGGAGACAGAAGAAAACAACGAACAAATCTCCAACTCCGATCCTGAAGATGATCGTTCTGTGGAAGACACAGCCGCCTCTTTACTTGAGGATTTCAACCCGGAAGGTGTTCTGGAGGAAGACCCTGAGGAAGCAGCCAGGATTGCAAGTGCAACGGTAGATCTTGAATTCAGTCTTCAAGATTCAGAAGCCTCTCCAGTGGTGAGCCTGGTGGATCGGATTCTGCTCCAAGCACTGAAAGTGGGAGCCAGTGATGTGCATGTCGAGCCACAGAACATGGGGCTACAGGTGAGATTCCGTCAGGATGGCGTGCTGCAGAAATACACCGAACCGCTGCCAGCTCGACTGGTGCCAGCGGTGACCTCCAGATTCAAGATCATGGCGGATCTGGACATCGCCGAACGAAGAATTGCCCAGGACGGTCGTATCCGGCGTAAGTACAGAAACCGCACCATTGATTTCCGCGTCAACAGCCTTCCCAGTCGTTTCGGAGAAAAGATCTGTCTGCGACTGCTCGACAGCAGCGCAACCCAACTCGGACTGGACAAATTGATCAGCAATCAGGAGGCTCTGAGCCTGGTCAGGAACCTCGGCTCAAAGCCTTTCGGGATGATCCTTGTCACAGGCCCTACCGGGTCCGGCAAATCCACAACCCTTTATTCGCTGCTGGCAGAACGCAACGATCCAGGGATCAACATCTCCACCGTTGAGGATCCGATTGAATACACCTTGCCTGGCATCACGCAATGCCAGGTCAACAGGGACAAGGGTTTTGATTTCAGCTCAGCCCTGAGAGCCTTCATGCGCCAGGACCCTGACGTGTTGCTGGTGGGGGAGACCCGGGATCTCGAAACGGCCAAAACCGCCATTGAAGCCGCACTCACCGGGCACCTGGTGCTCACCACCCTTCACTGCAATGACGCCCCTAGCGCCATCGCCAGGCTCAGTGAAATGGGTGTGGAGCCCTTCATGGTCAGCGCGTCCCTGATCGGGATCGTCTCGCAACGCTTGCTGAGACGGGTCTGCAACAAATGTCGTGAGACCTACCACCCCCAGGAAAAAGAACTTGGACGCTTCGGCTTGATGGCCAATGCTGAAACCGAGGTGACCTTTTTCAAAGCCCACCGCCACCAAGGCGACGAACCTGTCTGCCCGACCTGTCAGGGCAGTGGCTACAAAGGCCGAGTCGGGGTTTATGAAGTCCTGCGTATGAATGAGGAGCTGGCTACAGCCGTGTCCACAGGTGCCACCACAGACACACTCAGAGGTCTTGCCCTGGAATCAGGGATGAAAACCTTGCTGGGCTACAGCCTTGAGCTGGTCCGAGAAGGCCACACCACCCTTGAAGAGGTGGGGCGGATGGTCCTCACGGATTCTGGCCTGGAATCAGAGCGACGCGCCAAAGCGCTGAGCACACTCAGCTGCGGCGGATGTGGTGCAGGTCTGCAGGAAGGTTGGCTGGAATGTCCCTACTGTCTGACTGCCCGCCATTGAGCCGACCTTCATGGAGCTGATGATCGAAGACCTGATGGAACAGCTGGTTAAAGGCGGTGGCAGTGATCTGCATATCGCCACTGGCCAGCCCCCTTATGGGCGCTTCAGTGGTGAACTGCGCCCAATGAATGAATCACCGCTGACGGAGGAGGCCTGCAACAAGCTGATCTTCTCCATGCTCAACAACAGCCAGAGAAAAACCCTTGAACAGACCTGGGAACTCGACTGTGCCTATGGCCTCAAAGGAGTCGCCCGTTTCCGGGTCAATGTCTATCGCCAGAAAGGCAGTTACGCCGCCTGCCTGCGAGCCCTTGGCAGCAGTATCCCCAACATCGAGGCTCTGAACCTTCCTGAGGTGGTGATCGAAACAAGCAAGCGGCCTCGCGGCCTGGTGCTGGTCACAGGCCCCACCGGCTCCGGCAAAACCACAACACTTGCCTCCCTGCTCGACAACATCAACCACACCAGAAGCGAACACATCCTGACCATCGAGGATCCGATCGAATTCGTCTACAAAAGCGACCTCAGCCTCGTGCACCAAAGGCAGCTCAATGAAGACACCCGTAGCTTTGCCAATGCACTGCGAGCAGCACTAAGGGAAGATCCTGACGTGATCCTGGTGGGTGAAATGCGGGATCTTGAAACAATCCAGCTGGCGATTTCCGCAGCCGAGACAGGTCACCTCGTCTTCGGAACTCTGCACACAAGTTCCGCCTCACAGACCGTCGATCGCATGGTTGATGTGTTTCCGCCCGCGCAACAGACTCAGATCCGGGTTCAACTCTCCGGCAGCCTTGTGGCGATCTTCTCCCAGACCCTTTGCCGCCGCAGCAATCCAGCTCCCGGTCAATTCGGTCGGGTGATGGCTCAGGAGATTCTGATCAACACAGCAGCCACCGCCAATCTGATCCGCGAAGGCAAAACCGCACAGCTCTATTCCCAGATTCAAACCGGTGGCGAGCTGGGAATGCAGACCCTGGAAAAGGCACTGGCCAATCTTGTCAACGCTGGAGAAATCAGCCCTGCCGAAGCAATGGCCAAAGCCAGCAAACCCGGTGAGCTGGAACGCCTGCTGGAAGATGGCTGAGGGGGTGAACTGATCCATGGCCTCATTCGTTGCCACCTATGAATCGGCCACAGGTCAGAGCCGCACGATCACGGTCACTGCCGCCGATCCAGTAGCAGCAAAAAAACTGCTGCGACGGCGAGGAATCCGTCCCCTGCAGATCACTGCCAATGCCGACAAAGCCTCAACAAATAAAGAAAAAAAAGGCAACAAGCAACAGAACAACCCGGACTCCGCGAAACAGGGCCTGCTGTCAAAGGATCTCGGCAAACTCTTCGAAAAGCCACCGGGAGTGAAGGAAAAAGCTGTCTGGGCGAGCAAGCTGGCAGCACTGGTGGATGCAGG
>DASCPR010000047.1:0-8163 GCA_036012625.1 Prochlorococcaceae cyanobacterium Fu_MAG_50 | reverse complement strand
TCACCGTTCCGGCAACAGGCCAACTGATGGTTGGGGCATGAAAGCCGTAATCCATCAAACGCTTGGCGATGTCATCCACTTCAAGGCCTGCACTGCGCTTGAGGGGGCGCAGATCAAGGATGCATTCGTGGGCCACCAGTCCGCCTTCACCTCTGAACAGCACCTGATAGTGCGGCGCAAGGCGATGAGCGATGTAATTCGCCGCCAGCAGGGCCATGCCACTGGCCTGTCGCATCCCCGCTGAGCCCATCATGCGCAGATACATCCAGCTGATCGGCAGGACGCCTGCACTGCCCCAACCGGCCGCGGACACCGCCCCGATTCCCGTTTCACCTCCACAGCTGCTGAGTGGGTGGGTGGGTAGAAACGGCAACAGATGCTCGGCAACGCCGATGGGACCCACCCCCGGCCCGCCTCCACCGTGGGGGATGCAGAAGGTTTTATGCAGGTTCAGATGACAGACATCGGCCCCGTAGCTTCCAGGTCTGCAGAGACCAACCTGGGCATTGAGATTGGCGCCATCGAGATAGACCTGCCCACCATGTTGATGAACCGTCCGGCAGATGCTGCGGATCGCCGTTTCAAAGACGCCATGGGTGGAGGGATAGGTGATCATCAAGGCCGCCAGTTGCGGAGCATGAAGCGCCGCTTTGCTCTCGAGATCGTCCACATCCACATTCCCCTGGGGATCACAGGCCACGGCCACCACCCTCAAACCAGCCATCACAGCGCTGGCAGGATTGGTGCCATGGGCACTGGTGGGGATCAGGCAGACATCCCGATGCTGCTCACCACGGGAACGGTGCCAGGCGCGGATCACAAGCAAGCCTGCATATTCCCCCTGTGAACCCGCATTCGGCTGCAAGGACACACCGGCAAAGCCGGTGAGTGCAGACAACCAACACTCCAGGTCATGGATCAATCGCTGATATCCCCTGGTTTGATCAACGGGCACAAACGGATGCAGAGCAGCGAACTGCTGCCAGCTCACCGGCATCATCTCGGCGGCGGCATTCAGCTTCATGGTGCAGCTGCCCAGGGGGATCATGCCGTGCACAAGCGAGAGATCCCTGCTGACGAGCAGCTGGATGTAGCGAAGCAGATCGGTTTCACTGCGGTATTGATGGAAGACCCTTTGCTGCAGCCAAGGTCTGCTGCGCAGAGGGATCCCCAGCCATTGCCTGCTGAGATCAAGCCTGCTGAGCTCAAGTCCCTGAAACTCAGGGCAGGGCAGGGGCTGAGCGAGGGCCTCCGCAACAAAAGCGAGAATCTGCCTCACCTCCTGTTCAGTGCTGAGTTCATCGAGGCTGATGCCAAAGCCGGTTGCCCGCTCCGGACTGGCATCAAAGGGCAGCACCCGCAGATTGAAGCCGGCACGAGCTGCCGCCTGATGTATGGCAGGGGCCAGGGGAGTGGCCATCTCAATGGTGTCAAAACGGGCCCCTGTCTCAACGGAGAGGCCAAGCTCAGCCAGTCCTTGCTCAAGCTGGGCAAGCAGCTGCACCACACGGCCTGCCATGGCCTCAAGGCCATCCGGCCCATGATGAACCCCATAAAAGGACGCCATCACCGCCAGCAGAACCTGGGCCGTGCAGATGTTGCTGGTGGCCTTGTCCCGACGGATGTGCTGCTCGCGGGTCTGCAGCGCCAGGCGCAGAGCTGAACAACCCTCCGCATCCATCGACTGACCCACCAGACGGCCAGGGATCTGGCGCTTGAAAGCCTCCCGGGTCGCAAAGAAAGCGGCATGGGGGCCGCCGAAACCCATCGGCACGCCAAATCGCTGGGCACTGCCGATGGCAATATCGGCGCCGAGACTGCCCACAGGAGCAAGCAGCACCTGGGCCAGGGGGTCAATCGCCACCGTGACCAGCGTCTCTTGCTGATGACAGGCCTCAATCAAGGCTGTGGGATCCCAGAGACGACCACTGCGACCAGGCAGCTGCAGCAACACACCGAAAACATCCGAGTCCAGTTCCAGGCATTCCAGTTCCAGACCATCCGGTTCAAACAAGCCGATCTCGATACCCAGAGGTTCTGCCCTTGTCTGCAGAACGGCCAGGGTCTGGGGCAAAACCTGGGCATCCACCAGAAAGCGGCTGGCCCCAGAGTGTCTGCAGACAGCTCTGCTGAGGCTCATCGCCTCCGCTGCAGCGGTTCCCTCATCCAGCAGGGAAGCATTGGCAATCGGCAACCCCGTCAACTCGCTGATCAGAGTCTGAAAATTCAGCAACGCCTCCAGGCGTCCCTGGGAGATCTCCGCCTGATAAGGGGTATAAGCCGTGTACCAACCAGGGTTTTCAAGTACATGACGCTGGATCACCGCCGGTGTGGCGCAAGCGTGATAGCCCAGCCCGATCAGGGAACGGAACACCTTGTTCTCACTGGCGATCGCCTGCAGTTCCCTGAGGGCCTCAGCCTCGGTTGCCCCCTGGCGCAAGACCTCGCCGGGAAGGTCGCTGTCGAGAATGTCCGCCGGGATGACAGACGCCACAAACTCGTCGAGCTGACCATGACCCAAGCACTGCAGCATCTGCTGTTGATCAGCAGGGCTGGGGCCGATGTGTCGCCTCAGAAAAGAGGACGCATCTGCTGTGAAAGTCGCAACTTCGGTCCGCTCGAGCAGCGTCAACAGATCTCGTCAGTGAGGGGGAATTTTAAAGAATCCTGACCGGAATCTGACGAACGGTGTGTGTCCGTTGATTCAAGCGGCCAGGTATTCAAGCGGTCAGGTTTTCAAGCTGAAACCTTGCCGGCATAGCTGGACGCATCGAGCAGGTCCTGCATTTGACTGAGATCTTGCGGGCGCATCAACAGCATCCAGCCCTCACCGTGGGGATCGTTCTGAAGTTCCTCGGGGTTCTTCAGCAACGCCTCGTTTCTCTGCACCACCTCACCACTGATCGGTGCACACAGATCCTCAACGGCCTTCACGGACTCCACCGAGCCGAAGGTGGCTCCCCGGTTGAGCACATCCCCCAATTCAGGCAGGTCAACGAAAACAATGTCACCTAACTGATCAACAGCAAAGGCTGAGATCCCAACCCGAACAAGATCGCCTTCAGGCTTGGCGTACTCGTGACTGTCAGCGAAGCGAAAGGACTCTGGGAAATCAAAGGCCATTTTGGGCCAATCAATGGAGAGAACTCACCCAGTCTGGGGATCAAGCAGGCCTGTTGTCACCAGATCCGTGAGCGCGCGGGTCAAGGCCAGCTGCAGATGGGCCCTGTGGGTTCCCCCCTGCACATAGAGGATATAAGGAGGTCTCAAGGGCCCATCGGCTGAAAACTCACTGGTGCTGCCATCGATGAATGTGCCGCCAGCCATCACCAGATCACTGGCATAACCAGGCATGGCCGCCGGCACAGGATCTAAATAGGCACCGATCGGGGAACAGGCCTGAAAGGCCCGGCAGACAACCTTGAGCGCCTCCGCCGATCCAAGCTGCACAGCCTGAATCAGATCCCCCCGCTGCGCTCCAGCAACAGGCTGCACAGCAAAGCCAAGGGACCCGAACACTCCTGCCACAAGATCACTGCCGATCAACGCTTCAGACACCATCTGAGGGGCGAGGAACAATCCCTGCATCACAAGCCGCTGCAGATCAAAGCCTGTACCGCCCTCACTGCCGATGCCAGGGGCGGTGAGTCGGCAACAGGCCTGCTCCACCAGCTGTTCACGCCCAGCCACATAGCCACCCGCTGGCGCAATGGTGCCGCCGAGATTCTTGATCAATGAACCGGCGATCAGATCTGCCCCCACTTCGGTGGGCTCCATCTCTTCGACCAACTCGCCGTAACAGTTGTCCACAAAGCAGACACAGCCGGGCTGATGCTGATGGACGAGGGCACAGAGTTCAGCGATGGCCGTGATGCCAAGGGAGGGCCGCCAGCTGTAGCCACAACTGCGCTGAATCAGCACCATGCGCAGAGGACTCTGCAACGCCAGTTGGAGCGCCTGGCGATCCACTGCCCCCTCTGAACTGAGTGGCAGTTCCTCGTAAAGAATCCCGAAATCCCGCAGCGATCCCTGACCTGATCCCCGCAGGCCGATCACCTCCTCAAGGGTCTCGTAGGGGCGACCGGTGATTGACAGCAATCGATCACCGGGGCGCAGGACGCCAAACAATGCCGCCGCAATCGCATGGGTGCCACTGACAAACTGCAGCCTCACCGCCGCCCGTTCGGCTCCCAGGACTCGGGCGAACAAGCGATCCACCACCTCGCGCCCCTGATCACCATGGCCATACCCGGTGAGGGAAGCGAAGTGCTGGGTACCAACCCGTTCGGCGGCAAAGGCCTGCAGCACCTTTTCGAGCCGGGGACCAACGGCCGCCGTGCGTGCATCCGCCAGGGGCTGCTGAGCCTGACGCACTGAGGCCACCTGATCTCGAGCCCAGCCTTGAATCTGAACAGGATCAAAGCCAGCTTGAGAACCTCTGAGCACAACTGGTCTCATGGACGGATCGACAAGTCCCATGCTGGGGCCTCAACGCCCCGAGCTGATAGCGCTGGGAGCATCCACTGAATTCATATAGATTTCCAGTTTCACGGCTTGAGCCGCTCCTCGTGCCAACTACTTGAGCGACCGCTGCCGATCCTCGGAGGACCAATTGGTATCCACACCTCAGGCACCAGCTCCGCTCCCTGGGAAAGAGCAGCAGTGGGCAGCGGTGCGAGCCCCCCGAGAGCCACTCCCGGCAAGCCAGCGAAAATTAAAGCTGGGAACCACCAGCTTCATGGTGGTGATGCATGTGCTTGCCACCATTGCCCTGCTGCCCCGTTTCTGGAGCTGGCAGGGATTGGTGGCCTTTGCGGTTCTCTACTGGGTCACGGTGATCGGGGTCACCCTCGGCCTGCACCGACTGGTCTCCCACCGCAGCCTGGTTGTGCCCAAATGGCTGGAGCGCCTGCTCGTGATCATGGGCACGCTGGCTTGTCAGAGCGGACCGATCGAATGGGTGGGCCTGCATCGCCATCATCACCGCTTCTCCGATCTGGCCAACGATCACCACGATGCAGCCCGCGGCCTTTGGTGGGCCCACAGCGAATGGATGCTGCATGAGATTCCAGCCCTGCGTTACACCAAGAGCTTCACCAATGACCTCCAGCGCGATCCCGTCTATCGCTGGCTGGATCGCTGGTTTCTGCTGACGCAGATCCCCCTGGGCCTCGGGCTCTACTGGTACGGCGAACTGGCCCAGGTGCATGGCGGAGGTGTTGGCTTGGTGCTCTGGGCCATCCCTCTGCGCCTGGTCGCTGTGTATCACGTGACCTGGCTGGTCAATTCCGCCACCCATGCCTTCGGTTATCGCAACTTCGATTGTCCAGACCTATCCCGCAATTGCTGGTGGGTGGCCGTGCTCACCTTCGGTGAAGGCTGGCACAACAATCACCATGCCTATCCCACCAGTGCAAAGCATGGCCTGCGCTGGTTTGAGCTCGATATCACCTGGCAACACGTGAAAGTGCTGCGACGCCTTGGCCTGGCCAAAAAAATCCGACTGGCGAGCTATGTGCCCGGGGCCTCCTGAGCAGGGCTAGTTCTGCCCTGATTGTGCAACCGCAAGATCTCGAGAAAATCTTCAGGCCCTTGGCGATCCTCACCGCAGAGGGCCACCTTGGTGGCGTGAAGATCCAGCAACTCGCCATCGAGCTCTTCCGCGGTGTAGTCCTGCAGACCGGCCATCACAGCCGCAAACCGTTCACGGCGCTGGATTTTGCTGACTGGATAGGCGGCCATCACCTGATCCCTGCACTGACGCCAGGGCTGTCCTTGACAGAGAGAATCGGCCAGAGCAGCACTGAGGGCCAACGCTTCTGTTGACTCAATCCGCCAGTCGAAACCGGCGGGGAGCGGAGCCAGGCCCACAAAGATCTCAAACAGAGAGCCTGCCCGCAAAGGCTCGCCATCGGAGTCGGTCAAGGGCAGGGCCGCGCTGGACAGCACCTTGAGCAGCTCGGGATGGGACTCCTCGAGTCGCTGACGGATCGGCTCGAGACCTTCATGAAGCACTGCATTGGCCTGACCAAGGGCAAGGAAAACTTCCGGCCCAGGCGAAGCCAGTTTGCCGTTGCGCAGATTGGAGATCTGCGAATTATGCACCCGGCCCAGGTCGAGACACTCCGCGAGTGCCGGCAACACCTTGTGAGACCAGCCATTGCGCTCATGCCAGACGTGGATGAGGTGGGCCATGGCCCGCCTGCCGTCGGCCATACGATCTCGGTAACCACGGCCAACCAGATCTGGTTCGGAATCATGACTGGCCACTTGATCAGGATCCTTATCGGTTATAGTTTGGTGATACTGATCGGAGCACAAATGGTTTCAAGTGTGATCAACTCCACTGCGCCGCCCAGCCGGCCGGTAGCATCGCACCTTGCGATGGAGCTTGCAAGTCGTCTGCACAGCCCGCGTCAAGACGAAAAGCTGGTGACTGAAGGCACCCGCTGGGGAACGATCGGATTCATGATCGCGATCCATGTTCTAAGCATCGTTGCGCTGCTGCCCCGTTTCTGGAGCTGGCAAGCGATCACTGCCGTTCTGGTGCTGTATTGGATCACGGCTTGCCTCGGGGTGACGATCGGCTATCACCGCCTGCTCTCGCACCGTTCCTTCGCGGTTCCCCACTGGCTGGAGCGCTTCTTCGCCACCTGTGGAGCCCTCAGCTGCCAACACGGACCCATCGACTGGGTTGGCCTGCATCGTCATCACCACAAATTCTCAGACACAGACGCCGATCATCACAACAGTCACAAAGGTTTCTGGTGGAGCCACATGGGTTGGATGTTTGAACCCATCCCCGCCATGCAGGCCGTACCGAGACTCAGTGGTGATCTCGTCAAAGACCCCTATTACCGCTGGCTCAACAACTATTTCCTGTTGCTGCAGCTTCCTCTTGCCGGCTTGCTGTTCTGGATCGGCAGCGCCACTGGAGCCGGTGGCTGGGCCATGGTGCTCTGGGGTATCCCCCTGCGCCTGGTCCTTGTGTATCACGTCACCTGGCTGGTGAATTCCGCCACTCACTGCTGGGGAAGCGTCGTCTATGAAAGTGGTGACATGTCCCGCAACAACCCCTGGGTTGCAGCCCTCACCTTCGGAGAGGGATGGCACAACAACCACCATGCCTTCCCAGCCTCGGCCAAGCATGGACTCCAGTCAGGCCAGATTGACCTCACCTGGCAGCACATCCGTCTGATGCGGGCCCTCGGCTTAGCTAAGAGGATCAAATTACCGGCAACGTCGTAGGGTTATCGATCGGTTCACTGCTGACTCCGTCTCAAGTTCACCATGGCCAAGCGCGTACAAGTCGTTCTCAGTGAGGACATCCTCAGCCTCGGCAAGGATGGTGATCTTGTGGAAGTTGCCCCTGGATATGCACGCAACTTCCTGCTCCCCTACGGCAAAGCCGTCTCGGTCACACCAGCGGTGATGAAGCAGGTGGAGCACCGCAGAGCCAAGGAAGCCGAGCGGCAGGCAGGGCTCAAACAGGATGCGGTTGACTTCCGCACCGCTCTCGACACGATCGGGCGCTTCACCGTCAAGAAGCAGACCGGAGAGGACAACGTCCTCTTCGGCACTGTGACCAACGCTGATGTGGCCGAGGTGATCGAAGAGGCCACCAAGAAAGAAATCGACCGCCGAGATATCACCGTTCCGGAAATCCATCGCACCGGCAAGTACAAGGTTCACGTGAAACTTCATACAGAGGTTTCAGCCGAGATCAATCTCGAAGTGGTGAGCTATTGATAACTGGCCGGGGGTGCGGATCCGGCCAGCCAGATTGAAGGTCCTCGACAAGCCGATCCCTCCCCATGGTGAGCATTCCACTGGCCAGCAAAGGCGAAGTGCCTGAGAAGGGGCCTCGTCATGGGGCCAGAGGATCGATGGCAAGGGAGCCTCAGTTTGAAGCCCTGCCCGACTCGGTTCCGCCCCAGAACCTCGAGGCAGAAGAGGCGGTGCTGGGTGGGATCCTGCTCGACCCCGATGCCATTGGCCGCGTCGCTGACGTTCTCCAACCCGAAGCCTTCTATCTCAATGCCCATCGGGAGATCTTCCGAACAGCCCTGATGCTGCACAGCCAGGGCAAACCCACGGATCTCACAGCGATGACGGCCTGGCTGGCGGATACCAGCTCCCTCGAGAAGGTGGGTGGCAGCAGCA
>DASCPR010000046.1:0-4909 GCA_036012625.1 Prochlorococcaceae cyanobacterium Fu_MAG_50 | reverse complement strand
GAAGCCACATTCTCAGAACAGCTCTCCATGGTGGGCAGAATTCATCACCGCTCTGGAGCATTCGGCACCTACAACGGCGTAAAAGAAGGCAGCAATGCCTACCTGCTTGGCCTCAGATATCGCTGGGGAGAGGAGCCATTGGAACCGATGCAGATCGAAGTACCACCGCCTCTGGGCTGCCCCAACCGAGATCACAACCCAGGAGAGACTGCCCTGACGATGGCTGAGAGGCTTGAGAAAATCACCATGGGTGATGGGGACTCTGATCGAACCAAGTCAACACAGTCTCGACTCTCAAAAACATCAAAATCTGAACTCTCGCCAGCTCAACAGGAGGCGCTTCGTGCAGAGGCAATTGCTGGTATTGATCAACGCATCAATGGCATTGAGCTGCAGCAGGTCTTCACCATTGAAAGCCGGCAGGGTGTACCAGAAACAGCAAGGAATGCTGATGAAGAGAATCAATATGGAAGCGCTAATGTCGAACAACTGAAGCAACTTGGCCGAGCAAAATTAATCTCAGGATTAATAAGTCGCTGGAGAATTCAGGCTGCAAAGGTGACGATCACACCGGATGGCTGGCATTCAGACCGGATGGGATTCACCAACGATCCCTACACACCAGCACAAACAAGGATTGATGCCGAGGATGTGATCGCCAGGGAACAGCCCAATGGCGATATTCTGATCAGCAGCAAGCGCAATCGACTCGTTATAGAAGAGCGCCTTGCCATTCCTGTCAGCAGAACCCAGAAAATTCAGAAGCAGGAGGAGGTTGAAAACCGCTGGGTCTTTGGTTTTGACCAGGAAGACCGAGATGGATTCTTTATTGGCAGAACCCTCAAAGAGATTGAATTTGCTGATGGCCTTATTCTTTCTCTGGAGCCACAATTCATGCTCCAACGTGCCTACCTTGGTGATACCAATAGCTACGTTGCACCAGGTAGCTCAATCGACAGTCGCAGCGTCAGCCAGCCCAATACAGCTGGAGACTTATTTGGCCTTGAAGCAAAACTGGAAGGCGAAAAATTTGGCTTAAAAATAGAAACAAATCTAGATGCAAGCAACTTCAATCCAAGCAACTTCGCCAATGGATTGCGCAGCTGGGGAACCATCAAGAAAAGCATGAAGCTACCGATCATCGGCGACTTTAAAACACGTTTATTTGGCGCCTACAGGTACAGAACATGGAACGGCTCACTTGGCGAAACTGATATTTATTCAGCCTATGGAGCCTTTGCCGAGCGCGAAGGTGAATGGCGATGGGGGAAATTGAACAACAGCTACATCTGGCGGGCAGGTGCAGGAAATTATCAGGCCGAGAAATTTACCAACAACAACCTCACGGATCTGTGGAGAACAAATTTCTATGGTTCCATCAACAGCAGCTACCCACTATGGAGGGGAAAACCAGCAGAACTGACACCTGAAGCAGCCTATCGATATTCACCGATTGCCATCGTTCCAGGATTGAAGCTAAGAACAAACGTCAACACCTTGTTGGCCGCCTATGGCGATGGCAGAAGCCAGAACACAATCAGCCTCAGCGGTGGACCTACGCTGACACTAGGAACTTTAAGCAAACCATTTCTTGATTACACCCAGCTATCCCTCACAGGGGGCGGCACACTCAAACAAGGTTCAAGCCCATTTGATTTTGACCAGGCTGTTGACCTCGGATCGATGGGCATTGGCCTGACCCAGCAGATTGCAGGGCCATTAATCATTAATGCAGGCGTCGCACTTAATGTCGACCCTGGATCTGAATACTATGGCAATGTCATTAACTCAAACATTGAACTCCGCTGGCAAAGGCGTAGTTATGACGTTGGCATTTACTACAACCCCTACGAGGGAATTGCAGGCTTCAGAGTGCGTCTTAACGATTTCAACTTCACAGGGACCGGGGTTCCTTTCATCCCCTACACACCAACAAATGCAATCAATCCATCAAATCGCGACGAACACTTATTCTGAAGATTGTCGACAGAAACCATTCCGGAAGAGCCTCCACAGCTCAAGGGCCACCTCCATAGATCAGGTGACTTCCGGTTAAATCTGCACCAGCGAATTGCATCCCCTGGGTCTGAACTCCTGGGGCATAGGCATTGATCACAACAGCACCGCTCAGATCAGCAAGGCGAAGATCCGTCTCCGTAAGATCTGCATTACTCAGGGTCGCCCCCTTCAGATTGGCTCCCTGCAACCGTGCCCCACTGAAATCAGCACCTTCGAAATTGGCATCTTCCAGGGATGCACCTCTCAGGTCAGCATTGCGCAGATCAACGCCGATCAGATGGGCCCCCTTCAGATCAACCCCACGCAGATCACAGCCCCGGCAGCTGCCGAAATTCCGAAGGCGCTCAACAGGAGAGCCTTCAAGCTCAACAGTGATTGGCACCGCAGGAGCAGCTGAGCCTGACTGTGCCGCCAAACAAGCCAGGGCGATCAGGCTGAACAGTGGCAACACTCGGAACTGGGACATGTCAGCTTCACTTCTATCTCAGTCATAGACACTCTGAGACTGGTGTGCATGAGCGGATCGCCGAACGAGATCAAGACGCGACCAATCACACGGCCTGCTCAGTTGGACGCGGCAACGAAATCATTGAGATAGGGAAGCCTTGCCATGGTGAGCTCCAAGGCTTCCTGCTCAGCCATCAGTTGTGATGTCGCATCCCAGCGGCCGCTGATCAGCATCTGGCGAGGACCGGCATCAATGGTCAGATCCCTGCGCCCCTCGGCTGATGACACGGATTGAGTCTCAACATCCAGGGCCCAGTTGAGGGCGGGGTCAGCCTTGACGAGACGCTGCAGGTCCTTGATCTGATCAACCGATGCGGAAGCACAGGGAATCCCCAGGGCCAGACAATTGCCATAGAAGATCTCCGCAAAGCTCTGACCGATCACAGCGCGGATCCCCCAGCGCATCAGGGCCTGGGGAGCATGTTCACGACTTGAACCGCAACCGAAGTTGCCATTCACCACAAGGATGGAGGCCCCCTGGTTGATCGCAAGATCAAAGGGGTGCTGACCTTTCAGCTCACTGCGATCATCAGCGAAGACCTGATCACCCAAGGCCTCGAAGCTCACACACTTGAGAAATCTGGCCGGGATGATCCGATCGGTGTCGATGTCATCACCCTCAATCACAAGGGCGCGGCCGCTGACCTCAGCAATCGGACCATCAGGGAAGGAAGGGGATCCACTCATGACCGCTGCTCAGGGTCTGAACGCAGGTTGTCGCTGAGCAGGGTGCGCACATCGATCACCTCTCCGGCGATGGCAGCCGCCGCCACCATCGCCGGACTCATCAGCAGGGTGCGACCTGTGGCAGAGCCCTGCCGCCCCTTGAAATTCCTGTTACTGGAACTGGCGCTGATCTGACGTCCCTCCAGACGGTCAGGATTCATGGCCAGACACATGGAACAGCCCGGCTCCCGCCACTCAAATCCTGCGGCAAGGAACAGATCATCGAGGCCCTCGGCTTCCGCGGCCCTGGCCACCTGTTCAGATCCAGGCACAACGAAGGCCTTCACCCCAGGCGCCACATGATTCCCCTCAACAACAGCCGCCGCGGCCTGTAGATCACTGAGGCGACCATTGGTGCAGCTACCGATGAAGCAGACATCCACAGGCACACCTGAGATTTCAGTACCGGCCTCGAGATCCATGTAGCGATAGGCCTCTATCGCAATCGGTTGTTCAGCGGCGTCCAGCGACTCCGGTTTGGGGATCAGCTCATCCACACCAATGCCCTGACCCGGTGTGATTCCCCAGGTAATCGTGGGAGCGATGGTGGCCGCATCAAAGCGCACTTCATCGTCAAACTGGGCTGACCGCTCACTGGCAAGACTCCTCCACCAGGTCAGGGCACGATCCCATGCCTCCCCAACCGGGGAATAGGGCCTTCCCTTCAGATAGCTGAAGGTGATCTCATCAGGGTTCACATAACCGCAGCGAGCTCCCCCTTCAATGGCCATGTTGCAGATGGTCATCCGCTCCTCCATCGAGAGAGCCTCGATCGTGGGGCCGGCGAATTCATAGGCATGACCAACGCCAGCTTTGACACCAAGGCTGCGGATCACGTGCAGGATCAGGTCTTTGGCATACACACCTTGGCTGAGCTGCCCTTCAATCCAGATCCGACGGACTTTCAGCTTGTTCATTGCCAGGCTCTGACTGGCCAGGACATCCCTCACCTGACTGGTGCCAATGCCGAAAGCGATCGCACCGAAGGCACCATGGGTGGAGGTATGGGAATCCCCACAGCAGATGGTCATCCCAGGCTGGGTGAGACCGAGTTCGGGTGCAATCACATGCACGATGCCCTGGCTGCCACTGCCGAGACCGTGGAGCTTCAGCCCATAATCACTGCAGTTCCTCTCCAGAGTGCTCAGCATTTCCTCGGCAAGAGGGTCAGCGAATGGACGGGACTGACTGATCGTCGGCACGATGTGATCCACCGTTGCCACTGTTCTCTGGGGGCAGCGCACGGAAAGCCGCTTGTCCCTCAGGGCTGAGAAAGCCTGGGGACTTGTGACTTCATGAATCAGATGCAGGCCAACAAACAGCTGTGTTGACCCACCGGCCATCTCCACAACCCGATGCAGATCCCAGACCTTGTCGTAGAGGGTGCCCGAACTCAAGGTCCCCCAAGCGTCGATCTGCAACCTTACCCCCGCGACAGCAGACGTCTGCGCAAGCGGTCGAGTCCACGCACAACGCTCAGGCTCTGAATGCCCTGCCGTTCGCGCCGGTCACCGAAATGTTCCGGAGCTGCTTCACAACCATCGGGACCAGCCACCGCGAGATGCACAAGTCCAACAGGTTTGTCATCTGTTCCGCCACCGGGTCCAGCAACCCCACTGACAGCGATGCTCCAGTCCGCAGCGAGTCGCTGCCTGGC
>DASCPR010000045.1:0-2159 GCA_036012625.1 Prochlorococcaceae cyanobacterium Fu_MAG_50 | reverse complement strand
GATCGTCAGCCTGGCTATTGTTTTGTAGAGAGGGCATTCCATTCATGTCCCACCTGACCATCCTGCCCACACTCCTGCGAAGTCTTGAACGGCTTGAGGCCTGCCTGATCGATGAGGGCTTTCGTGTGTCACGCCCTGGAGTGATATCAGGCTTTGCTGATCAAGCTGAGCCGGTCGATCTGGTTGCCATTGCTGCGGATGGTCACCAACTCGCCTGGAAGCGTTCAACTGACGGCACCCTGTCCCTGATCGGTGATCTGGCACGTCTGAGTACACAGCCTGGATTGAGCACCAGGCTGCGCAGAATCACCAGGGCCTATGCCCTTCGCCAGGCTCTCAGCGATCTCGATCCGAGCTTCAGCTCAGCCCGAGTGACTCTGGCCACCAGCCTGTGAGTGATTGCGTTGATGTTGTTCTCGATCTACTTGATCCGGCGAGCCAGATCGTGGCAGTTCAGCTTCGCTGGACGCCCAGGGTCCAGCGTCAGGGCTGGGCTTTGCCCCTTTGGACGCCTGGCTCCTACACCGTTCGAGATCATGCTCAGTACCTCCACAGCCTCAGCCTTGAGCAGTGCGATCAGCAGCTCCCGCTGAAGCGAACCGGCACAAGTTCCTGGCAGGTTGAACTTGATCAGCTGGCGCCGCTCACCCTTCGCTATTGCATCGAAGCCAGACAGCTCACCGTCAGAACCTGCTATCTGGATCCCGAGTTTGCCTCTCTGTGCCTTGCCGCTGCCATTGTTGAGCTTGGCGAGCATCGCTGGTCACCCCACAAACTCACGCTCAGGACCCCCGAGGGCTGGTCATCCCATGTGCCCCTCCCAGGAGGGGACACCTACCTGGCTGAGGATTTCGATCAACTCGTAGATGCACCGGTTCATGCCGGCAGATTCTCCGGGCAACCGTTTGCTGTTGATGGTTGCAAGCACGAGCTTCTTTTGGTGGGGGAACCTCCAGGTGGCTGGCCAGACACACTTCTGACGGACATCAGTGAGGTCTGCGCAGCGACCTGCCGTCTGATGCAAAGCGCACCCCCCTGCGGGAATCGCTATCAGCTGGTGATCCAGATGCTTGATCAGGGTTACGGCGGCCTGGAACACGACCATGGAGCTGTTCTTCAGTATTCATGGGGAGCGATGACCGGGACGGATGGCTACCGCCAATTGCTGCAGCTTGTCGGACATGAGTATCTGCATCAATGGAACGTTCGGCGACTGCGCCCTTTTGAATACCGCCCCTACGACTACTCCCAACCCGTAATAAGTGATGGACTCTGGTTCGCTGAGGGCATCACCAGCTACTACGACTTTGCCCTGCCTCTGCTGGCGGGTCTCAGTGACAGATCAAGCCTGCTCAAGGATCTTTCCAAGGATTTCTCCCGTCTGCTCTGCACTCCGGGCCGCATGGTGCAAAGCCTTGCCCAGAGTTCACGGGAAGCATGGATCAAGCTCTACAAGTCGAATCCGACAAGTGCTGACACTCAGATCAGTTACTACCGCCTCGGTGCTGCGGTTGCCTTCTGCCTTGATGTGGGCCTGCGTCAATCTCAGTCGTCTCTGGCCAATGTGCTGCGTCGGCTCTGGAATCGTCACGGACCAAGTGGACGGGGTTACACCCGGGCCGATGTTGAAGAGATGATTGCCCTCGACAATCAGCAACTGTCAAGACAACTGGCTGGCTGGCTGGACGAACCGGGCAATCTGCCACTGATTGCCTCAATCGAGGCCCTGGGGCTGAACCTTGATCCGCTGCCTTCCACCACGGCTGAAACCGGGCTGACCCTTACCGATCTTGATGGTGCTGTTCAGATCACACGCGTTGCACGCAATAGCCCTGCTCATCAGGCTGGTTTAGTTGTGGGTGATGAGGTGATTGCTGCTGCTGGCATTCGCGTACGTCAAGCTACCCAGCTGGCAAGCCTGATTCCCCGGGATCAGCCGGTGCCATTCACCTATGCGCGACGAGGGAAGCTTGCGGAGGTTCAGATCACAGGGGCTTCTCCAGGGATCGAACGCTGGGTCCTCAGTTGGAATTCTGGGGCCTCAGTTGAGTCAAGAGCCCTGAGGGAGCAATGGTTTCAGATCCTTTGAACCGTTGGCTCCGATTCAGCCGCAGACTGATCCGTCGCCGCCCCCTCACCATCAGCCTGGCGATGGCAGG
>DASCPR010000044.1:0-4708 GCA_036012625.1 Prochlorococcaceae cyanobacterium Fu_MAG_50 | reverse complement strand
AAAACCCTGCCAGAGAAGGCAGGCTGCTTTGATCTGGGCCTCTGTGCAAAGCCGGACCCATGGCTCGAGGCGATCCCTATCGAAGACGTCTGGGGCATCGGTCGCAAATTGTCGCGCTGGTGCAGGCAACGGGGGATCTCGAATGCTCGCAGGTTGCGGGATATGCCGAGCGGAGAACTAAAGGCCAGATGCGGTGTTGTGGGGCTGCGACTACAGAGGGAACTGCAGGGCCACGCGTGCCTGAGCCTGGATCTGGGCGATACGCCCAAACAGGAAACCTGCGTGAGTCGAAGCTTCAGCAGACCGATCACGACTCTGGAGGAACTGCAACAAGCCGTTGCCACCTACGTGGTGAGAGCCGCAGAAAAGCTGAGGAAACAACAGCAATGGGCAGGTGCACTGACGGTGTTCACACGCACAAGCCCGTTCACCTCAACGTTTTACAGCCAGGCGGCGTCAACGAAGCTGAACCTGCCCAGCAACGACACAGCTGCGTTGCTGGCTGCAGCTCAACCGCTGGTGAAAAAAATCTTCAAGCCCCACCGCTCACTGACCAAGGCCGGCGTCCTGATGCAGAATCTGCAGGGCACCAGCCAGCTTCAGCATCATCTACTGGCACCATGGAACAAGCTTGAGCAACAACGTCGGGAACGGCTGATGGCGACCATCGATCGCCTCAATCAACGCTACGGAAAAGGCACCGTGGGCTGGGCCGGATGCGGATTTGAACCGAGCTGGATGATGCGTCGTCAACGTCTCAGCCGTGCGGCAACAACCCGCCTTGCCGATATTCCGATTGTCAAAGCAGAGTGACCTGAAGACCTGAGACATATCCCCTGTAAGCCTCACAGGCGAGAACAGAAAGAAGCACAGATCATCAAATCAGAAAGACAATCAATTGCAGATGAACACAAGCAAGAAAGGGAAGCGCCCGCTGAAGCATATATCGTTACAAAGAGTGGCAGCTTGATCCGTAGGCAGGGTGTAGAATTGATCTGTATTTCTATAGATAAAAACCTCAATCATGCAAGATCTGACCAAAGGAATTAACAGCCACTTGGCCTGTGAATTTCAGGCAAGTCATACCTATCTAGCAATGTCGATATGGCTGCGAGAGAAGGATCTGGCTGGATTTTCAGTTTATATGCAATCCAAAAGCCAAGAAGAGCGTGGACACGCTGACCGCTTAATCGCCTATCTCGTTGATAGTGATGCAGAAGTTGAACTGCCGGCTGTTCTTGCTCCGAAACGGAACTGGGAGTCTATCAAAGCAATCTTTGACCAGGTTTATGAAATGGAGCAAGGTGTCACCGCCTCCATCAACCGGCTCTATGCTGTAGCCGAAAAGAATGGTGAGCGCAGTGCCACCGCGATGCTTGATTGGTTTGTTGCCGAACAATTGCAGGAAGAAGCGGAAGCCAGATTCGTTCGCAAACGACTGAGACTTGCCGGAGACAATTCAGCAGCATTGCTGTTGCTTGATCAACAATTTCTTGAGGGCACTGCTTTGTCAACAGTAAAGGGTGGATTTGCGGGATTAAATGCGACCAATGGCGGTGGAGCCAATCGATAAAATCAGACATTGACGAACTGAACTAACCAAGCAGAGAATTAGATAAACACATTCAATTCTAGGCGGTGTGGATATATTCGAGCTTCAGACCAAAGTCAAGCAAGGAGACAACAAGCAAAAGATCAATAAATTCAGATTGAACAACAACTGGGTGCAATAGAAACCATTAACCAGCAAAGAGTATCCAACCCTGATAGAAGAGGAAGGCAACAACCCAGGCCGTGATCATCGAGACGCCAATTGATAAGAGAGTGAATCTTGTCGATTTAGTTTCACCCCATATCGTGGCAACAGTCGTGAGGCAGGGGACATAGAGAAGACTAAAAAGGCAATAACTAAAACCCTTGCCAAAATCCAGAACACTGCCAAGTTTTTGTGTAAGGGCACCGCTTCCATCAGCCATCCCATACATCGTAGCCACAGCAGCCAACTGCACTTCCTTGGCGACAAATCCAATAATCAAAGAGACTGTGAGCAATGGATTAATACCAAGCGGTTGCATCAATGGCTGAAAAATACTGCCAATCTGACCTGCATAGGTTTGCATTCCCTCCGCACCACCTGGATAGTTGGTCAGAAACCATGTCAAGGTGGTGCCTATGATCATAAAAACCGAAAGTTTCTGAACAAAGGTTTTCATCTCATGCCAAACATTAAGACCAACCTGTGCGAAGGTTGGCGTACGATAAGGGGGGAGTTCTATAACAAATGGGTCTTTAGACTTGAACTGGCCACTGAGATTAAAGATTGCCGCAATGATGAAAGCAACAGCAAAACTGATTAGATACAACAACCAAAGAGCCACTGCTCCACTGGGGCCAGGTAGAATGATACCGAGAAAGAATACAAAAACCTGCAGCCTTGCCGAACACAACGCAAAGGGAATAACCAGGATCGAAAGCAACCGCTGCGACCTTGATCTGATCGTTCGGGTTCCCATAATTGCCGGGACATTGCAGCCAAAGCCAAATAGCTGCATGACAAATCCACGACCATCAAGACCGGCTTTTCTCATGGTTGCATCCATGAGATAAGCCGCTCGCGATAGATAGCCGCTATCTTCCAGGGCTGTCATTACAACAAAGAAAAATGCTACAAGTGGCACAAATCCAAGCAGTGCAGCAAAACCTGCGTAGGGACCATTAAGGATAAAATCCTGAACAATCTGAGGCAGGAATTTCAAAGCTGGCTGAAGGGCTGCGGACTGAAACCAATCAGTGAAGGTACTAACCGGATCCTGTGCAGGTATGCCGATGAACCAGATCGACATGAAAATTGCCAGCATCGACAAAAAGAAGATGGGCAACCCGAACACGGGATGGAGCAAGACAGCATCCAAGCGGTTTGTGAGCGTGACAAGGCCTGGATCAGGCATCGTCACACCACGTTCTATCGCTTGACTGAGATCCTCTTCGGTTACAGGGGAGCGACCGAGGTGCGCGACAAGATCAACAACCTTGTAGGAAGACTCAGCTTCAACAAGAGCTTTGTGGATCCCTTCGATAGCCGCATTACAACCAGACCCATATTTCGCACTAATCGTGTACACAGGCATGCCAAGATTTTGGCTGAGCTGCAGTGTATCGATATGAACACCAAACCTCCTCACTTCATCGGCCATATTGAGAACAACCATGGCGGGCAGCCCTAAAGCTTTGACCTGCAAGGGCATTCGCACCTGGCGATCAATCTGTGAAGCATTGATCACAATTACAATCAGATCTATCGCGTAATTCTGCAGGAAGTTCTGAACGACCGCTTCATCTTCTGTAAAGCCATCAAGATCATAGATTCCTGGTAGGTCAACGAATTCAACGCTTTTACCATCAATAGGTAGATCCGCCTGCATCAAGTCAACAGTCAAGCCAGGCCAGTTCGCCACACCAGCTCCTGCTTTGGTGATGCGGTTAAAGAAGGTGGATTTACCTGTATTGGGCTGACCGACAAATGCGACTCTCTTTTTGTCATTTGTGGTGACAACGATGGCGCCGGTTTGATTAAGAGAGACAGGCATTTGACGGGAATCCGCAGAGCAGTGTTAAAGGTGCTTTCAGGTTTTGCAAGCTGGCTGGGGACTGCTGCTTCGTAGCAAAGAAGCCAGCCCATGTATTTGCTTGATCCTAGGCAGGTGAGACTCGTACAAGTTCTGCTTCTGAACGGCGGATGGCAATCTCAGTGGTGCTGCCGACCCTCACCTCATAGGGGCCACCAGCAGCAGCCTTGCGGAGGACCCTCACGGTGCGTCCCTGAATCAGTCCCATCGCTTCAAGCCTGGTTTTGAATCCTTTGCCAAGCTCAGAGCCATCACTAAGAACTTCAGAGACAGTTGCAACAACATCAATCTCAAGATCACGGAGAGTCATTTTTCCTGAAGTCATGGGGTTAATTTGATCACCTGGCACCGAATCAAATCGCAGCCTAACAAAAGTGTTGGGATTCAGTTCAAATATTTTCTAGCGACATTGCCAACGAGAGAACAGAGCAAGCAAGACATGAGCCACGCATCGGAACCGATGCCGCCCTTGCCCGTATCAATGATCACAGCTGACAAGAAAACTGCCGCTGGTAATCATTTACTCAACCAAGCAATCATTCGAACTCTAAGCGATCAAGAGAGCAGAGAGTCTAGCGGGCGTATAATTCACGACCAAGGATCAAAACATTTAGCCAGGCGCTCGACTTGACATCAATGCCAATCAGAGTCATATCAATAGCAGCTGCTCCAATTCAAGCTGATGCTGCTTGTTGAACTCGAGATCATCATCATCATTGTTCTAGTTATAATAGCAATTGCCCGCAGAACAGCAATCGCCAATTGGCTTGCAGGCAGAAGATTTGAAAAAGGAGCTCAACAGGCTCGCAAGATTTTCAGATTTCTCGATGAGGCCGGTGGACAGAAAGCGGTTTTTGCACACCTGATGCATCAAGGCGAGTTAATTCGCATGAAGCGAAGGGTCGGTGAATTCTACAAAATACCCTGTCAGAACATCAATGGAGAGATTCAGGATATAATCATACGTCAGGCAGACAAAAGTGAGCCTTGCTGGATGGCACTATCAATCATGTACAAAAATGCTATCAAAGATGGCATTTACAAAGGTGAGGCAATCCCGGATCTTTGGTCAGATGAGTTCA
>DASCPR010000043.1:0-2517 GCA_036012625.1 Prochlorococcaceae cyanobacterium Fu_MAG_50 | reverse complement strand
TGTCGCTGGCGAGTTGGCGTTCACCCTGCCAGACATGAATATCAACGGAAGACTGGTTGGCCTCAGATGTGCTGAACACATCCGACTGACGAACTGGAATCGGTGTGTTTCTGGCAATCAGAACCTTCATCAGGCCGCCGACGGTTTCCAGACCCAGGGAAAGGGGGGTGACGTCATTGAGCATCAGATCCCGCAGCTCACCGGTGAGAATCCCGGCTTGCACAGCAGCTCCGATGGCCACCACCTCATCGGGATTCACCGACTGACAGGGCTCATTCGGAATCAGTGTCTTAACCAGCTGGAGCACCATTGGCATCCGAGTGCAGCCACCGACCAGAACCACATCATCCACATCTTCAGCGGCCCAGCCGGAATCACGCAGAGCAATCTGCACAGGCAGCATCAGGCGATCAAGAAGATCAGGGCAGAGACTTTCAAATGTTGAACGATCGAGATTGGTCTCAATGTGAAGGGGGCCCTCTGATCCGGTGGCGATGAAAGGCAGCGAAATCGGTGTGCTCTGCACGCCTGAAAGTTCCTGTTTGGCCTTCTCCGCAGCCTCGGTCAGCCTCTGCAGAGCCTGACGATCCCGGCGAAGATCGATGCCGTTGGTTTTGTTGAATGCTTCGGCAAGCCAGTCAACGATCCGCTGATCAAAATCATTGCCGCCAAGTTGCGTATCCCCATTGGTGGCCTTCACATCGAAAACCCCGTTGGCAATCCTCAGCAGGGACACATCAAAGGTGCCACCGCCGAGGTCAAAGACCAAAACTCTTCTGGCTGCACTGCGATCGAATCCATAGGCAAGGGCAGCTGCTGTGGGCTCATTGAGAATCCTCTCGACGCTGATGCCCGCCAGTCGTCCAGCATCACGGGTTGACTGGCGCTGGGAATCATTGAAATAAGCCGGGACAGTCACAACAGCTGCTTCAACAGGCTCCCCGAGGTAGGTGGCAGCGTCATCAGCGAGTTTGCGAATAATGCTGGCGATCAGCTCCTCGGCTGCATACTCCCTTTCTGTGACTGGGCAGGCGATTCTGACCTGGCCCTTGGCATTGGCCCGGATGGTGTACGGAACCGAAAGGCTGCTGTCCTCAAGTTCATCCCACTCACGACCAACAAAGCGCTTGAGGTTGGCAAAGGTGTTGCGAGGGTTGAGAACCAGCTGCCTGCGAGCCAATTGGCCAACCAGGAGCTCGGAATCCTTGGTGTACCCCACCACGGATGGGGTGGTGCGGGTGCCTTCAGCATTGGCGATGACCTGGGGACGCCCTGCCTCAAGCACCGCCACAACGGAATTGGTAGTTCCCAGATCAATTCCTACGATCCGACCCATAACCTCGCTTGCTGAATCCCTAGGCTAACGGCCGGAACCCTGCCCACCAAGGCCTTCTCGTTACTGGAATGCCATGGTTGAGATTCCAGACATGAGTGAGCTGGTCTGGCGAGCCTGAATTTCAAAGCAATCTCAGTGAACTCAAAAAGCCATTGAATTATCTTGTTCACGTTCGTGACTCATCTCAATGACGTCTGAGACCGAGGATCTTTACCTTCTTCGCAGACGTCCAGCCATTGAGAAGCTGGTGGACATCAGCTTTAGAAACTTATGCATCTTTATGGCCTCAATGGTGGCCATTTTACTGTTGGCAATACTAGCGGTCATCTTCTGGGGATCTCTGGCATCAATCGGTCGTTATGGCTGGCAATTCCTAACCACATCCAACTGGAACCCAGTTGATGATGAATATGGTGCATTCACAGCTATTTACGGAACAATTATTACATCGATAATTTCACTGCTGATAGCAGTTCCACTCGGAGTTGGAACTGCGATATTTATCACTGAAAACTTCATCCCTCATCATATCCGCAATCTATTAGGACTTATGGTTGAGTTGCTTGCCGCGATTCCATCTGTTGTTCTGGGGTTATGGGGCATTTTCGTGATGGAGCCATTTATCAAGCCTTTTCTTCTGTTTCTCCATCAAACCCTTGGCTGGATGCCACTGTTCAGCACATCACCCCTTGGCCCAGGCATCGCGCCAGCAATTCTTATCCTGGTCGTGATGATTCTGCCAATCATTACCGCCATATCAAGAGATTCACTTAACCAGGTTCCTGAGAGGCTTCGACAAGCTGCCTATGGTGTTGGCACAACGCGATGGGGAGCAATCATCAACGTTGTGCTTCCGGCTGCCGTCTCTGGAATCGTTGGCGGAGTGCTCCTCGCCCTTGGTCGAGCCATGGGTGAGACCATGGCTGTGACAATGATTATAGGTAATTCAAACAACTTCAGCTGGTCACTTCTAGCTCCAGGAAATACAATCGCTTCGATGCTTGCCAATCAATTTGCGGAAGCCGATGGCAGCCAGATTTCTTCCTTGATGTATGCAGCATTGATTCTGATTATTATGACATTGATGGTCAATATATTCGCCCAATGGTTAGTTCGGCGGCTGAGCTTGAAATACTAAACCATGACAGATATCTCTTCTCAAAAACTCTTCTCAAGCAAAC
>DASCPR010000042.1:0-1964 GCA_036012625.1 Prochlorococcaceae cyanobacterium Fu_MAG_50 | reverse complement strand
ATTCCTGTTCTGGTCACGAATTCAACGATGCGCCCACCGGCGCCATTCTTTTCACCATCGAAACCGATGATGAACCCGGCCATCACCCGGATGCCGTTTGCGGTGATCCGATCGACGGCAGCATCAAGAGGGTTGCGGGTGTTCTGGAGTTTCCCCGCGGTTTCCAGGCTTGCTTCATCAGGGGTCTCGATGCCCAGGAAGACACTTTCAAAGCGAGCGTCATGCATCATTCTCATCATCTCGTCGTCATCGGCGAGGTCTACGGAGGCTTCTGTCGCGAAGCTGAAGGGGTAACCTCTCTCCTCCTGCCAGGCTCTGATTGCCGGTAGCAGTTGTTTGGCATTTCTCTTGTTGCCGATGAAGTTGTCATCGACAAGGAAGATCGATCGTCTCCAGCCGAGATCGTAAAGGGATTGGAGTTCGGCGATCAGTTGATCCGGTGTCTTGGTTCTTGGTTTGCGTCCGTAGAGAACGATGATGTCGCAGAACTCGCAGTTGAAAGGGCAGCCACGGGAGAACTGCACCGACATCGAGTCGTAGGCGTCGAAGTGGAGGAGATCAAAGCGGGGAACCGGTGTTGAGGTCACATCCGGTTTGATTCCTTCGGCGCTGAACCTGCCGCCGGTCTCGCCCCGTTCAAGGGCCTCAAGGAACATTGGCAGGGTGATCTCGCCCTCATCGAGGATCTTGAAATCTGCGAGAGCTATTTCCGGGGCGTCCGGTGTTGAGCTGGCGAAGGGGCCGCCAATGGCGACCGGCAGGCCACGCTGCTTGGCTTTGGCAATCTGAACCTCCATGTCGTCCTTCTGGACGATCATTCCGGAAATCACGACCAGCTCGGCCCAGTTCCAGTCAGCTTCACTGACCTCATTGACGTTGCGATCAACCAGCTTCATCTCCCACTCCTGAGGCAACAGTGCGGCGACTGTTACAAGCCCGAGAGGGGGAAGCAGAACCTTCCGATTCACAAGTTCGAGGATCTTCTCGTAGCTCCAGAAGGTTTTAGGGAACTGGGGATAGAGGAAGAGGGTTCGCATATGCGAGGACCAGACGGAGGGTGGGATGACGGTCGACCCGGCCTGAGTCCCGTGCGTGTCCGAAATTAGAAGTTGACAAACCTTAGGTGTTCTCCAGTTGGAGCGGCCCTGTTTCTGATCTAATGGGTCTGAACTTCTTGTCAGCTCATGGGCGTTGTCATTTATTTGTCACTTGTTGGCGGTGGACTGCTGGCAGCTTTTCTGCTGACAACAATTCTCAAGGGACTCAAGATCATCTGATCTCCTCCATGATGGTGTTGCCCTTTCGCCACCAGCCGAGCAGCACCAGACCCAGTCCCAGGCCTCCTGCCGTGGCAAATGTTGTGGGTAAGCCCACTCCCATGAACAGGAAGGCTGCAAGCAGTCCACTCAGGCCACCGCCCCCGAGAAAAGCGATCTGGCTGAGCCCGGCCATGCGACCACGCAGAACCTGAGGAGAGCCAACCTGCGTGATCAGGTTGGTGCTGCTGAGTAGGCCGGCGGTGCCGGCCCCGATCAGAAAGGTCATCATCAGGCTGAAGACTGCAGCACCGCTGATGGCCATCCCCAGTTGTGCCAGTGCGGTGATCATTCCGTAGACGCTCAGGGTCACGAATGGATGGCGACAGAACGTTCTGCTGTTGCGTTGCAGAATCACGCCTCCGAGAATGCTTCCAGCGGCAAGAACGCTGGTGAAGATCCCAAGATCCTTCGGCTCAGGCCCAAGAATCTTGGCTGCAATCAATGGCGCGAGGCCCGGATGGAAAAAGCCCACAAGGCACAGCACTGCTGTGAAAGCCAGGACACCTCGCAGGGTCCCACCGCTATCTCGCCAGGCATGAACCAGGGTGGCCTTCTCCCCAGACCCACTGCGTTGCTCTTGATCACGGTTCGGTTGCAGCAGCCAGATCACACTGCTGATCGGCAGAAGATAGCTGGCGGCATCGA
>DASCPR010000041.1:0-1587 GCA_036012625.1 Prochlorococcaceae cyanobacterium Fu_MAG_50 | reverse complement strand
CCAGCAGCCATGGCAAGGCAGGGATGGCTGCGATCAGCAACCATGTGCCGAGGCCTGCTGCTGCTGATGGCTGACTCTGCGGCTGATCTCCACTGTCCCTGGACTGTTCAAGACTGAGGGTGGCTGAATGGTTGCTGTTTGGCAGGAACCTTGCAAACACCATGGCGGTTCCCACTCCTGACCAGTTCACCACGTTGGCCAAGGCGGGGTCGATGGAACCGCTGAGCAGGGCTTTGGCGCTGTAGCCAATGGATCCCGGCATCCCGATCAGGGAGAGGCTGGCCAGTCCGATCGGAATGCCAAGGGCCCAGTTCATCTGCCCCTCCTGCAGCCGTGCCAGCTCCCGGCTGGGGAGTCTTCCCGCTAGCAGAAACAGAGCGGCCTTACCCAGACCATGGGCGAGTGCATAAAGACCTGCACTTGCTGGTGCAAGAAGCACATAGCCCATCTGGGAGATCGTGCTCCAGGCAAGCATTCTCTTGATGTCCGTTTGCACCAGGGCCGCAATCACGCCGATCACCAGGCTGATGGCGCCGAACACCATCAACAGCAGCGCGGTTTCACCGGATTGACTGGCCAGTCGTGCCAGAGGTGCAGCACCTGCAGTGACCACCAGGGAGGAAAGCAGTGCCGACACCTCGGTCGGTGCCGTGGCGTGGGTGAGGGGAAGCCAGAAGCCCGTCAGGAAAGCCCCTGTTTTGAACAGCAGGCCAACCACAAGCAGACTGATGGTCACGGAAGTGAACTGGGCCTGGGCGTCAAGGGAGAAGTCACCGCTTGTGTGATAGGCAAGCAGGGCGCCGAAGTCATAGAGAATCATCGCCAGATCCCCCAGAATCAGATAGCGAAAAGCCACCCAGAGTGTGGCTCTGCGCTCAAGATCAATCATCAGCAAAAAGGCTGTGACGGCAACGAGTTCAATGGCCACATAAATGCTCATCAAATCTGCGGCCAGATAAACTGAATTCAAGGCGCCATGCAGAATCAGCATCAGCACCCATGTCAACTTGTGGCGGGGTTTGCTGCCTATTTGGAGCACAACTGCACTGCAGACCAGTCCGTTGAGCAGCAGAAACCCAAGTTGAGATGTTTTCAGATTGAGGGCAACCCCTGGAGAGTCCATCAGGATCAGGGGAAGTTCAGATGGATTGAGTTGCAACCAGATCGTCAGGCAAACGCTTGTCAGGGGGATCGCGATCGCAAGCCAGCGACCTGTCTTTGTGAATAATGCAGCCAGAAAGGCGGCTGCGAGAGGCAGCACAAGCCAGGCGAGGATCAGGCTGCTCATGATCAATGGATTTCGAAATCATTCACCCTCAGCAGAGGGTTATCGCGGGCCATGAGTCTGAGTACAACCAAGGCAAGGGCTTGTACGGAAAAACCAATCACGATGGCCGTGAGGATCACAGCCTGAGGGAAGGGATCTGAGAAGGCAATGTCACTGTCTCTGCCAGGATTGAGGATGGGCGAAGCAATTCCACCCTCTGCTGAGATGATCACAAACAGAGATATCATCGAAGTGGAAATTAGGTCAATTGCAAAAATCTTGTGCAAAAGAGATTGTCGTAATAGTAATGCAGTAACGCC
>DASCPR010000040.1:0-22298 GCA_036012625.1 Prochlorococcaceae cyanobacterium Fu_MAG_50 | reverse complement strand
CAGTGATCGAAGAGCCAGCAATTAAGCCTCCATTCCTCGGCAGCAAGATTCTCAACAAGGATCAGATCGACCTTGATGAGCTGCTTGGTTACCTGGATCGGCAGGCTCTGTTTGCAGGCCAGTGGCAGATGCGCAGAGCCAGAAAGCAACCACGGGAAGAGTACGAGCTGTTGATTCAGGAGAAGGCCGAACCGGTACTAGAGGATTTGATCAACAAAGTTAAACGGGAAAAACTCCTGCAGCCCGCAGTCGCCTACGGCTATTTCCCCTGTGGTCGTGATCAAAATTCTCTAGTGGTTTTTGATGATCAGGCTAAGAACATCCTTGGGCGATTCGATCTGCCAAGGCAGCGTGGAGGCAAGGGTTACTGCATTGCTGATTTCTATCAAGATCTCGACAAGGGCCGACCCGTCGATGTGATTCCGATGCAGGCCGTGACCATGGGTGAACAGGCAACCGAATTCAGTCAGAAGCTGTTTAAGGCAGATGCCTATTCCGACTATCTCTATTTCCATGGTTTCGCTGTGCAGATGGCGGAGGCACTGGCTGAATGGACACACGCCAGGATCAGATCTGAGTGCGGTTTCTCCGCAGAGGAACCGGAGCAGCTCCGTGATGTGCTTGCCCAGCGTTATCGCGGCTGCCGCTTCTCCTTCGGATACCCAGCCTGTCCGAATGTGGCCGATTCAAGGCAGCAGCTCGAGATGCTGAATGCGGAGAGGATTGGCCTGAGCATGGATTCCTCAGATCAACTTCATCCGGAACAGAGCACCACAGCCCTGATCGCGATGCACAGCAAAGCCCTGTATTTCAGCGCCTGATCGGCCTGAGGATTGAGAGAGCTGGCTCAACTCAAAGCCCACCGTTCAGTCCTTGCAGAGGGTTTCCATGGTCTCGATCACTTCCTGTTGAAAGCCGTCGAGTGCATCAGAATCACTGAGATCAACACCCTCACCGGCTGCGTTCTGGGTGAGTTCCTGGAAATGGAAGGCCCCTTCCCCATTGGCCAGGAACTCAATGGCAGAGGATTCCCCGCTCTCGCGAAAAGCATCGCAGAGGGCAAGAAATGCTGCGTCTTCGGTGAACTCCCAATCCATTGAGGAGGCATAACTCTCTGACGTTTAACTCCTTCCCCCCGGCATCCGTCAACCTCCTGGCCAAAAAATGTGCCACTCCTTCGGCAGACTCCCCTGGATCAAGCCCCTGGCAAGGAGGCCTAAGCCCAGTGATGAAGCCAGTCTTCAAGGATCCTGACGAGATATTGTTCGTTTCCTCTTATTTCTGATTCGAGTCAGTTTCCGTAACGCACAGGCACTGATGCAGGTGCCTCGATCAGGACGCACAGATCAGCAAAGTTCAGCGTGTTTTTGAGTGGCGCTTCTGCGTGGAATTTTGAAACGCCCTCACAGCAGTTGAGTGATTGCTTCTGGCTTTGCCAGAAGGGAGTGGCTTTGCCAGAAGGGAGTGGCTTTGCCAGCAGCGAGTGGCTTTGCCAGCAGCCGTGAATGGATGGAGCCCCAGATCACGTTCTGAAGGTTCAGCAGGTGGGGGGAGTTGCTTGCAGGCACCAAATCCCATCTGAACAGTTCAAGGACAGATCCAGCCTCTGGAGGGGTTGTTTACAGCGCTCTGTGTGGCTGGCACCTATCAAGGGGCAGAAAGCCCCATCTGCAAAAACCTTATCTGCGCAAAACGTCAACAGGCCTGGACTGAAGGATTTTCGTGGCCTGGATCGAGCAAAGGCTGATCAGCCCGTTGATTCAGAATTCTGTTGATCAGCACTGGAGTGCGTCAACTGGCCCCAATTGTTCAGATTCAGGCCTTCAGCCAAAGCCGCCAGTCCGGGAATGGAGCCACTGTCGTCTGGTGTGAAAAAGCACCAACCACAACTGCCTGCCAGGGCCTTGCCAGGCAGTTGCGTCAATCGGAAACGGCCTACCTCTGGAAGGAGGCTGGCGAACTGCAGATCCGTTGGTTTACGCCCCAGTGCGAGGTGGCACTCTGTGGACACGCCACGCTTGCTGCCGTAATCGCTCTCGGGCAGTGGAATCTCCTTGAGGCTGAGCGACAGGTGATTCTGCAGAGCTGCAGCGGCCCCCTGCCTGTGGCCTGGGCAAACAGTCCAAGTCTTGGCCTGGTCGGCAGGATTGAGCTGCCGAAGGGACGCCTCAACAATCGATCAGCAGAACTTGCAGACAGTGAACATGCAGAGCTTGAGCTCTGGCTGGGCCACTCGATCGAGAGGCTCTGGGGAAGCTCCCTGGGCTATCGCGTTGCCCTCTCAGACACCGTTGATGATCTCGGTGCCTTAAGAGTTGATGCCGGAACGCTTCCAGAAACCTGCAGACAGGGCTTGGTTCTGATGCAAGGCGCGAGTGGTGAGGGATTCTGCGTGGCTGGAACCGAGGCTGATTATCAGCTGCGTTTTTTTGCGCCTGGGCTTGGTATTGACGAAGATCCTGTCACCGGTTCGGCCCACGCTCTGGTGGCGGACTACTGGATGGCAAAACTTCAACGGGACTGGGTTGTCGGTTGGCAGCCATCTCAATCCTGTGGGGGAATGCGCTGTGAACGCTGCGATTCAGCCATGATTCGCCTGATCGGGTCTGGGTCGGTTCTGTGGCGCGGCGAGCTGGAGGGCTTCTGAATATCGCTGCTGCTGCTTTTGTCGGCGGAGTGTTGATCCATGGGGCATACGCCTGGCTGATCCGTTCGGAGTCCATCGATCAGGACCCTGGGAACGCCCTGTTGATTGAAGCCATGCTTGAGGGAAGTGACACCGCAACCGATAAATCGGCATCAGAGCCAACCTCCCATCCACAAAGGGATCGCAATCAACAACCAAGGCAAAGAACATCTGCATCGCCGAAGCTGCCACCACCTGGCACGCCCCTGTCCCTGTCCATCCGGGTGGCTCTTCTCTCTCAGCGTCCGCCAACAAGCCTGCGGCTCCAGGGACCTGCCAGCTGCCATAACGACTCATTCAGCCAGCTGAGTCAAGATCAGCTCAATGCTCTATTGCGCAAACCTGAAAAGGTTCAGATCCACTGCAGAACAGGGATCAATGGCCGCATTCTTCTGAATGATCGCGCCTATGAGCAGGAGATTCACATTCTCAATCGTGGCGATGGATTGCTGGCTGTGAACCAACTTGATCTTGAGCGCTATGTGGCATCGGTGGTGGGGGCTGAGATGCCAAGCCACTGGCATCATGAAGCCCTTAAAGCCCAGGCTGTGGCAGCACGCTCCTATGCACTGGCCCATATCGCCAGGCCTGCAGATCCTGATTTTGATCTCGGTGACACAACCCGTTGGCAGGCCTACGGCGGCCTTTCAACCCAGACAACCACCACCCGGGCTGCCAGCGAGGCCACCCAGGGAATCGTGCTCAGCTACAAGGGTGGGATCGTTGAAAGTCTTTATGCCGCAACAGCTTCAATCAGTTATGAGGCCCATCGTCATCTTGGTGCCAGCATGAGCCAGCATGGAGCCCAGTCTCTGGCGAATCAGGGCCTCAAATTCAACGAAATCCTCGGCTCTTACTACGTCGGAGCAGCCCTTGCCCGTTTGCAGAGCCGTGACAACTGAGCACTACTGGTCAGAAGCACTCGAACGCAGCAGGACTGCTCTCGAAAGTGGTGCACTCGTGCCCTTATCCACTGCGGTTCTGCAGATCTCCACCGTCACCCAGTGGCCCTTTGAACTTCGTCAGCTGTGTGGGCTGCCACCTCGTCACCTCAGACCTGAAGGCCCCAAACCGAATCCATTCCAGCCCTGGGACCAACGACTTGAAGTGGGATCGATCGGCGATGATCACATCCTGATTCTGAACAAATATCCTGTTCAGGAAGGCCACATGCTGCTGATCACACGGAAGTGGGCCGCGCAGGATGGCTGGTTGGAACTGGCTGACTGGGCAGCCCTGGCCAGGGTCGATCGTGATACCAGCGGCCTCTGGTTCTACAACAGCGGACCAGCTGCCGGAGCAAGTCAGCCCCATCGGCACATGCAGTTGCTGCCTCGTCATCCCCAGGCGACGATCTGTCCACGCATGGACTGGTTCAAGCAACGCCTTGATGATTCGGGAACTGCATCGAGGAACTTGCTCGAACGCAGTTGCGCGGTGAAAGCGAGATCAGCGTCAGGTGAACGCCCCGATCAGCAGGCTCTGCTGGAGGATTACCTGGAGCTGGCTGATCGACTCAACCTCGGCGATCCATTGCGTGATCAACGCCCCCTCGATGCCTACAACATGTTGTTAACCAGGCATTGGATGGCTCTGATTCGACGCAGACGTGAAGGAACGTTGGGTTTCAGCATCAATGGTCTTGGTTTTGCCGGCTATTTGTTGTCAACCAGGAACTCTGATCTGGACTGGCTTACGGCCCATGGTCCGGAGGCTCTGCTTGAGGAGGTGGTCTGAGTGATTCCGTGATTTCACGGTTGCCAAAACTGCTCGAAACATGAATCGCTGGAAATGCCCAACTGAGACAACGACTTGCTCAGACGACATTTCCAAAACCCATGAATCAAAAACTGCAACTGCGGAATCAACTGACACTGCGCAATCAAAGGATCGAAGCCCATCTGCATCTGGTCCGCCCTCTGGCGATTCACTATGCAATCAGAACAGGCCATGATCGTGATGACCTGATCCAGGCCGGATGTCTGGGGTTGATCAGAGCAGCCCAGAGATTTGATCCAGGCGCTCAGGTTCCCTTCAATGCCTATGCGAGGCCACACATCCGTGGTGCCATTCTCCACTATCTGCGGGACAGCGTTGGCCTGATTCGCCTGCCAAGACGAGTGGAGGAAAGGGCACAGGCTCTGCTGAAGCAAGAAGCCCACGGGTCCATTGCCGGGCTTGGCCCTGCCTGCAACGAAGATGATCGCCTGGCTAAAGAGAGTTACGCACAGAAAAATCTCTGGCAACCCCTTGATGAGCAAGTGATCCCTGCCCCAAACACACAGTGGAATGCCTTGATCAACGGAGAAAAGGCTGGCAGGGTCAACCGGGCTCTCCTGAAGTTGATGCCAGCGGAACGCCAGGCGATCGAACAGGTGGTGTTTCGTGGCGAAAGCCTTCGCTGTGCAGCGGCAAGGCTTGGAGTCAGTGCGATGACCGTTCAGAGACGGCTGAAGCGTGGTCTGACACAGCTTTCAAAGATCTGTAAGGATCTTGACCCCGGCAGAGGCTGAGGGCTCAGGCGAGAGGCGGTTGGTCCCTTTGGATCTGTTCATCGAGCGTGGACATGGCGGCCGTGACCGCGGCCAGCTGACGCTCAAGGCGATCACGCCAGAAACGAAGCATCTCAAGCTTCCTCTGTTGATAGTGGCTGCGCCTTGAAGACACGTCTGCAGAGGGCGGGCAGTAGAACGGCGGGAACATGGCAGAAAGTCGGCTTAACCAATATTGGCGAAATGTCTGGTTGACCGCGTTTCTGCCCACAGATGTTCTTAAGAGAACTTGGCTGTTCTAAGCCAATTGATTAGGTTTGAATGAAGCGCATTGGCGCCAGGATCAAAGCCCAGGCAACCCCCACCCTGTCTCACGTTGACGCAACGAGTCTCACTGCTGGTCTTGCTTGGTGTCTCAGCGCTGATGACTGAGACCGTTCAGTTGCGGCCTGCATGGTGCTACGTAGCCTTGATGGCAGGCCAGCAGGCAAGGCCATTAAAAGGACGCTTCAATAACATTCCTGTTCTACATTCCAATCAACCTGAGATTGTTGGTGGCCCAGGAATTCTTGTTAATTCAGCACCGGGATCTGCGATAGCGACTGAAACAAATCGCCCATTAAAGAATGCCTCATTTACGTTCAATGGTGAATTTGGTGTTCACGTTCATCACAAATACTATCCAAAAGATACATCGAAACTGGGCGGCACTCGTGCTCGCGGCCTTCTCACTGTAGCCACAATTGCTATCAATCCAGGTGGAAAACCAGTCACCCTCACATTCGAGAAAGGTTCCGTTAAAAACAGTTTTGAGGCCCCCTATCACCCCAACCATCTGATGGGTGTGAAGCCTTTGGGGCCTCGCCCCTGGAACACAGGGCCAGGCGATGCAACATCAGTGCAAATGCTACGCAGCCAACTTGATCGAAAGCTCACTGAAATGATTGTCATCCCACCGGGCGGACGAAAAGTGATCTTCAGCACGATGCTGCCTGCCCGTGGAATAGCCAATGGTCTGCTCAAGGGCAAAAGTGATGGACCATTCCAGATGGCTGTTGTTGCAGCAGAAGAAACAAATCGCAATCGTGATCTTATTGCTGTACTTGATTCAGGTCGTTTAGCTCCTGGGCGTATCTATCTAAAAAGAATACGAGAAATAGAAAGTGGAAGGGTTTTCTCAAGGGTTGCCGGTGTAGCCCTGGGTGATCGTTATCAGGCATCAATTCGCCATGATCTTCAACAAGGGGCATTACATGTACCCCTGACAAGTACACACAAACACAACTTCGGGACAAGGGAAGTTCAGGTCAACCCACTAACGACACGCATGATTGATTCTGCAGTCAACAATGTGGGGACCTATGGGGTTCGATTTGACGTCACCATGCATCTGCACGGATCAGGCCCCCATCAACTGGTGATGAGTCATCCAGTTGTGTCAGGAAAAAAACGCTTCACAGCCTTTCGCGGTTCCATTGGCATCGAGAGCCACGAAGGATACAAAGAGGTTCATGTAGGTTTACGTTCAGGCGAAAGCCTTCCCCTCTCAGATCTGACCCTGAAGGCCGGTGTTGTAAACCCAGTCAAGGTCAGCCTTGTTTATCCAGCCGACGCAACTCCAGGCCACCTACTCAGTGTGGTGCCGGTGCAGCAGATGGCTGTTTTGAAGAAACGTCAGCAGATGATCGAGCAGGCGCGTCTCGCTGAACTCAAGCGCAAGAAGCGCAATGTCAATCCAGCGGCACCTCCGCCGACGATCAAAACAGCAAATAAGCCAGCAACAGAAGCCATCGATAAGGCAGTGATCAGAACAGGTGCCTCAAGACCCCTGGGAAAACGAACGAATCCCCTACTACCAGCGCACCGACGACCTATCGCACCTCCGCCGCCTCCTGCTCTCGTCTCCCCTGCTGGGGGGATAACACCGATGACCCCTGCTGTGATCCTTCCCCCCAGAATCAACAGCTCCCTTGAACAGCGCTATCGCGAAGCCATCAAGGCGCAACAGGAGTGGTTAGATCGCTTCAAGGGCAGATAGGCTCTGCGGAGTTGATGGATTGCTGCAGTGACTGCGCCTGAGGAACAAGGGCGACGCAGAATCAACATCCAGCTGCCGAGTCATCTGATTCAGCGCATTGATGGTCTCAAGAAAGAACTTGGGTTAAGAGCGAGGGGCGCTCTGATTGAGCGTCTGCTTGAAAACCTGTTAGGTGAAAACAACGCAGAGCTGACGGGAAGCACATCCGTTGATGGCTTGACCAGCTCAGAGGACTGTGAAGATGACCAGGTTCGGGCCGTTGAGACTGGCCAGAATCCCGCGCAATCCGACTATGACGAGACCAGCGCTCTGGTTCTGATCGGAGGCTCAGCGCTTCAACGAACCGATCATTCCGTTGATGCTGATCACACACCCAATGGCCTTGAACAGAACTCCTTAGCCAGAAATCGGCGGGCTTCAGCAGGAATCGACCTGCCGGGTTTTGTGCGCAAACGTACCGATCAACTCAGGGACAGCCTTGGGCCTCATTCCGCTTCGCAAAAAGCCAGGGAAATGCCGATGGTGCCAGGTGTGTCACCACTCGATCTTCTTGAAAGTCTGCAAACCGCCTCCGAGCATTGGTTGAACCTTTATGGACATCCACCTGGCGAGACTGTTCTTGAAGCAGCCATGATCTGGTTGAGCAGGGATATCTGGCCCCAAGTGGATGGTGCGGATGGACGCCCATTCACCTGGACAGCGGCCAATCGTTTGATGCAGGAGCTCTGTGGGAGCTGGGTGGCCAAACCCGCCAGTTTCGATCGCGTGATGGTGGTGGCTGGTGTCCTTGAAGATCCCTTTGCCACCAGCAGCCTGCCAGGACGAATGCCCACACTGATCAAACGATTTGTCAACAGATTCAAACGCAGCCGCAACGTCACCTCGTTCCAGACATTGGAATCAACCATGACTGTTCAGGGTGCACTCAAATTGCTTGGCTTGTCGACCCTGCCAGGTGCTGCACTGACGCTGTCCAGTATTCGTGATGCCTACAAAAACCAGGCCATGGACAATCACCCTGACGCTGGCGGATCAACGGAGTCGATGCGGAGATTGAATGAGGCCTACCTATTACTGAAAGAGCTGTACCGTCAAAAATAAAGTCTCATGCGTCCCGCCTAAGACTTGCAATGAGTCTAGAGATTAGACTCATTTGCGACGACTGTTACTCCCCCTCATGGCTGCGCACGATCAGCCAGGCACTTAAGGCAAGCAAGGTGACACAACCGCAGAACTGCAATAACTCGGTGATCGATCCGATAGGGATCTCGATCATGGTTTTGAATGCTGAAACAATCAGTGCCACCACGATCACGTTGGTGAGCTTCTGCTTCAGAGTCTCAAGTGAATCAATGCTGAGTAGGTTGCTGCGACGCTCCTTGACCATGTCCTGCCTCGCGTCGATATCAGAGATCACCAGCTCATAGATGCCGTAGCCAAAAATCAACAGGGCAATACCGATCACGTAATAGTCAATGCCGCCAATCATGTTGCCGAGTAATTCAGAGGCATGCTCCTCAACATCCTTTCCATGAAGCAACTGTGAAAAGGCATGCAACTCTTCAATAGTGCCGAGCACGAAACAGGCGACGCTTCCCAGCAGGCTCATGATCACTGGGAGCACGCTGACAAGACGAAAACGCCAGATCATCAACTCAAAGCTGCGCTCAAAGGCCCGACTGTTAAACCGCATTGAGCTGGATGCCTGTTAATCAACTCGCATCTTGCCCGTTAAGCACAGAGAAGCCAACCGAAGTCAATGCTTCTGTAAAAACAGGCTTCTGTAAATGCGATTTTCCGTAAAAACAGTTTTCCGAAAAAACAGCCGTTAGCTGGAGTGGCACTTAGCAAGACCAGCCCATGCGGAAGACAGTCTCACTAGTCTATTTTAAGACGCAGTACGAGTCTCGTCTTGCGACAACAAGGCGTCTCATGGGATTCGATTCGGACTGGTCCTAGGAAGACTAAATAACAAGAATCAAAAATATTGATTTTCAGCTGTGCCCCTTGCCATTTGTGCCCATGCCTGTCCACAGAACGTCTTTCCTGATTCTTGATATTCAGAGCCACTCGTCGTGATCCCCTGGGCGTACAAGCTCCAGATGCCGTTGATGATGGCCATAAATCCCGTCCAGAGCTTGTCCAGAATGCTCACCCCTAACGCAAAATCCTTAAACAGCAATTGATTTTATCAATGCGTACCTGCTGTAGACACAGGTACGCACGGCCAAGAGCTCGTTCACTTAGGGGCTTGCCCTTAAAAACAGGCTTCCCTTTGCAACGATCCCGCCCATTGATTTGTCTCACGAGACCATCAGTCGTCTCACAGTTGGTCTCAATATTTGTCTCAGTCGACATGACTGAGACTTCATTCCTGGTCTTTTGTTTTTTTTCGCCAAGGCTTAAGCAAGAGGCATCAACTCCAATAGCTGGGCAGCAAATCAATCGATCCAACGAAGACGAAGGGCTGAGAATGATCCTGAAATTACGTAGTCTCATCAGTCTTTTATGCGACGCTTATATGGACTCATGTTGAGACACAGGCGAGATACGAGAGAAATTCTCTCCGCCTTTTCAAGCCTTCCGTTCTTTCGATTCTTGAATGAACTTTGTGCGGAATGCTGTCTAGCCAGGCAGAGCTCAGCCTCCAGCATGGAAGCGGTGAGGCTTGAGTCTCAGAAGTATCAACTGAGTCAAGCCATAAGACCAATATTGAGTCTCGCCTGAGGCTTGCGAGACTCAGTTCGGTGTCTGCAGTCCTTGAATCAGAAAATCAAAATATGGTGCTGCCAACCGCTGTTCGCTTTCCGAAAGAAGCACCATTGAGGAATTCTTCATCGCCTTCATCGCATCCACCATGCCACTCATCGGCACGCCAAGACTGTTGTACATCTCCCGTGCACCGATCAGGCCAATCTCCTGAATCATCTCTGTGCTTCCAGCCAACACGCCGTAGGTAGCCAGGCGTAGATACCAGCTGTAGTCCCGTAGGCACTGGGCTCTCTGCTTCTGGCCAAAGGCGTTGCCTCCCGGGGCAACGAACTCTGGCCTGGCAGTGAAGAGAGCCTGGGCGGATTGGGCGATGATCTTCTTCTCGTTATCGGTGAGTATTTTCACCACTGCGAGCCGATTCGCGCCCTCGGCGAGGTAATCCACCATCGAGTGCAATTCGCCGTTCGTCGGGTAACGAAGGTCGTCATCGGCCTGGAGGATCAGATCCCGGACAACGCTCATGGGATTTGGCAGTCTGGCCAGAGTTTAAAGCGAATCAGAGCCCAATAGAGCAGTCTTGGTCTTGGTGTTACGCCTTTGCAACGCCAGTGATTCATCAGATCCATGACCAGATCAGTGGATACCAGCAGTGATCGGCAGCAGCCGAAGCCCGGTCAGATTGTTGAAGTGACTGGCCTTGATCTGGACCGTCAGGGTCACGGCCTGGCTCGCTGGCAGGGATGGGTTCTGGTCATACCCGATCTGCTCCCCGGTGAACAGGCCGAAGTGCAACTGCAGCAACGGCGGAGATCCCAGTGGCTGGGCCGTCTGCTGAAAACGCTCAAACCGGCCTCAGGCAGGCAACATCCCCCATGCATTCTCGCCGCCGACTGCGGTGGTTGCAGCCTGCAGCACCTGCAGGATTCGCAGCAGAGCTTGCTCAAGCAACAGCAACTCCAGCAGACCTTGACTCGAATCGGAGAGATCAATCACCCAATCGAGCCTTTGCTTTCGGCTAAAGGCCGCAGCTTCGGCTATCGAAACCGTGGCCTGATACCGCTCAGACGTGGCCAGGATGGAAAACTGCGAATGGGCTATTACAAACGCGGCAGCCACAGAATCGTCAATCTCAATCGCTGCCCCGTTCTTGATCCCCGTCTGGAGCAATGTCTGCAGCCGATCAAGCAGGATCTGCAGGAGCGTGACTGGCCAGCTGATCCAGATCTGCAAAGTGGCGATGGACTCAGGCACCTGGGCCTGCGCATCGGACATGCAAGCGGCGAGATCCTGATCACGCTGATCAGCAGCACGGCCTCTCTGCCCGGGTTGCATCAACAAGCCCGCACATGGCTTGAACGTTGGGATCAGGTCAGAGGGGTGACACTCAACCTGCAACCGAAACGCAACAACCTGATTCTCGGTACCCAGACCAGCTTGCTGGCGGGGGAGGCTGCAATCACGGAAAACTTCTGTGGATTGACCCTCAGACTTGCCACCACAACGTTTTTTCAGATCAATACCCCCCAGGCTGAGCAGGTCGTGGAAATCCTTTGTGAATGGTTCAGCCGGCAGGGCTCGACAAAAGCAGTGATCGATGCCTACTGCGGCATCGGCACCATCGCTCTACCTCTTGCTGCAGCTGGCCTCAAGGTTCTTGGCCTCGAGCTCAATGAAGCCTCCGTTGAGCAGGCACGCAACAATGCCAGGTTGAATGGTCTCAGGGATGTGCAGTTCCGATCAGGAGATGTTGTCGATCATCTGGCCGCCTCCCTCCCCAAGTACGACGGATTAGTGGTGGATCCACCCCGCAAAGGTCTTAACGATGCTGTGGTGGAGGCCATTCTCAATCACCCACCCAGGAGCATGGCCTATCTCAGTTGCGATCCCGCAACCCTGGCCAGGGATCTCAAGAAGCTCACAACACCAGATGGCCCCTACAGGATCGAGCTGGTGCAGCCGGTTGATTTCTTCCCCCAGACAACACATGTTGAATGCCTGGTGCTGATGACTCGCTGCAGTTGTGATTAAACAAAAGCTCAAGGATTGAGCTGAGCTGCCTATCTCAGAGGAACGGACTTTGCCGCTTATTGATTCAGATTATGGGCTATCAAAAAAGCCTTGTTTCTGGAGAAACAGCCAGATTCCCAGCAAAGGACCAAGCCCAAAGAAGAGCATGGTGATCTTCATGCGCATCGGGCTTACCTCTGGAGGTGTTTGCTTTGGCATCGAACAGCGAAACAGTACCTTTCATCTTGCCTGCCAAACAGCCTGACCTGGCGCACCCGAGCACGGCAACGCGTTGCCAGGTTCTCCTCTTGCAATACAGATTCAGGCGAAAAAATGGTCTCGGATCTGGTGCTCAACTCCTGAGTTCAGCAGCAAATGCCTTGACAAGGGCCTGTCGGACCTTCTCATGCACCGGTTGCACCTGGTCATCGGTGAGGGTTGCATCCTTGGCGCGATAGCGGAGACGAAAGGCCTGGCTGCAACGTTCCGCTTCAAGTTGGCCGCCTTCAAAACGATCAATCAGTTCAACCTGCTCAAGCAGTGGCTTACCAGCTTTGCGAATCACCTGAATCAGATCGATCGCGACGCAATCCCGGTTCACAACAACAGCGAGATCCCTCTCCATCGCTGGCACGGTTGCAAAGGGTCTGTAGGCGACTGTCCAGCGGTTGGCTCGGGTCGCTGCCTGCAGCAAAGCCTCGAGATCAAGCTCAAACAGATAGGTGGCCTCCGGCAGGCTCTGACGTTCAGCAAGGGCAGGATGCAACTGCCCGAAACAACCGATCGGGCGACCTTCAACATGGAGCTGAGCGGCACGGCCTGGATGCAGACGTGAATCATCGCGAAGGGGTCGATCCACAACCTCCAGCCTCAGTCCGTTCAGTGCCTGAGCAAGTTGCCCCCGGGCCTGGTGATAGCTGGGCGGAACAGATTTGCCACTGCTGCTCCAGCGCTCAAGACGGCGCTCAGCGCAGATGGCACCAGCCAGCAGGGCCTGCTGGCAGACATCCGCCGCTTTGCCTGTGTAGGTCTGACCGATCTCAAACAACCAGCAGCCCGGTTGTGACGCCTGTAGATTGCGCTGGCAGATGCGCAGATGCTCCTCCCAGAGATTGGTGCGCAGATGGCTTGTTTCCGCCAGCAGCGGATTGCTGATCGCGATCCGTTGTGGGTCTCCTGGATCAGATCCAACCAGAGAGAGGGTCGTGACTTCCTGCAGACCTGCACCACAGAGCAACTGGCGCAGGCGACGTTCGGCTGTCTGGCGGGGATTGAGGCCACCGGGCTGCAGTGGATCAGGCAGGTTCGCCTCAAAGCGATCAAAACCCACAAGCCTTGCCACCTCCTCGATCAGATCAACCTCCCGATGCAGATCCATGCGTCGTGAGGGGGGCACCTGAACAGACCAGCCCTGATCGATTTCAGTTAACTCACAGCCAAGGGCCTGCAGCGAAGCTTCAATCACTTCATCTTCAAGATCCTGGGGATCATCGTCCCCAAGCTGCTGACTGAGCAGATCCCCCCCAAGGGATTGAAGTTCAACAGCGTCAGTCTTCGTCTCTGCAAGGGGCCCTAATAATTGATGAATTGCCTGGCGGCGCAGAATCACGGGTTCGCTGTTCTGGGTGGTGTCACCACAGACCCAGATCCCAGAGGCTTTGCTGCCAAGCAGATCCTGCATCAGAACGCTGGCTCGATGGGCAGAGGCCAGAGTCATCTCGCGGGGCAGACCCTTTTCAAAACGACTGCTCGCATCGGTGCGCAACCCCACGGCACGGGCTGTGTTCCTTACCGAGGTGGGAGTGAACATCGCGGATTCCAGCAGCAGGCGCCTGGTGCTGGAAGAAACTCCGCTTTCGGCGCTGCCGATCACCCCGGCCAGGGCCACAGGCAGATCGTGACAGGTCACAACCTGACAACGCGGATCAAGTTCAAGTTCGCGGCCATCGAGGCCAGTGAAGGGTTCTGCAGCCCGAGCCTGCCTCAGCCCGAAGTTCTCTGGCAAAACCTTTTGCCCGGTGAGTTTCTCAAGGGCATCTAGGTCAAAGGCGTGCAATGGCTGGCCCTGTTCCAGCATCACAAGATTGGTGAGATCAACCACGGCATTGACGCTGTTCACCCCGGCTCGTTGCAAGCGTTGCCTCAGCCAGGCGGGGGCTGGTGTGGATCCATCCACGGACTCGATCAGGGTCAGGCCATAGAGCCCACCCCGCCCCATCGCCTGATCACTGCCATCTTCTGGGGTGAAAGGGGAATGGGACGGTTGATGCTCAAGCTCAGGCAGGCTGAGGGTTCCGCCGGTGAGCGCTGAAACCTCCCTGGCGATCCCCACCATCGAAAGCCCATCGGGACGATTCGCGGTGATCGCCAGTTCGATGACGGTGTCATCGAGACCCAGCAGCGGTGCGACGTTTTCGCCAGGAACGAGATCTGCTGGAGGTGAATTGGCGGCATTGATCTCATCGAGGATGGCGATGCCGTCTGAATCGCTGACCAGACCCAGTTCCGACAAGGAACAGATCATTCCCTGACTGGCCACACCACGCAGTTCACTGGCCTTGATCGTCAGACCTGCAGCCGGCAGTTCCGCACCGACCAGCGCGACAGGCACATGGATCCCAGCCCTTACGTTGCTAGCCCCACAGACGATCTGGAGTGGCTCGGAGGCACCGACATCAACCTGACAGACACTGAGTTTGTCCGCATTGGGGTGGCCCTGCCGATCCAGCACAGCGCCAATGACAACCCCCCCGGCACGGTCGCTGAGATTCTCAACGGATTCCACCTCAAAGCCAGCCATCGAGAGCCGCTCGCTGAGCACCTCAACGGTTTCTTTGAGCTCAACCAGATCCTGCAGCCAGGAGAGAGACACCCGCATGGGGTCAGCGCAATGGCGCCAATGATCCTACGAAGCAACTGAAAACAGCTTTGAGATTGAACGGTTGACCTGTAAAGTCTCTGTTTGTCAATCGCCTCGCAACTGCGGCGCAACGTCCTTTATGGCCAAGAACAAGGGCGTCCGGATCGTGATCACCCTCGAGTGCAACGAATGCCGGTCCAATTCCGCCAAGCGATCTCCAGGGGTGTCCAGGTACACCACTGAAAAAAATCGCCGGAACACCACCGAACGGCTGGAAATCAAGAAGTTCTGTCCCCACTGCAACAAGTCAACTCCCCATAAGGAGATCAAGTGACCCAGCAGTTCATCGCAAAGATCCTCCGTTCCTGACAATGGCTCCGAATTCCTTCTTCAAGAAGCGTCTCTCACCGATCAAGCCCGGTGATCCGATCGATTACAAGGATGCGGATCTGCTCAAGAAATTCATCACCGAGCGAGGCAAGATCCTGCCCAGGCGTCTCACCGGCCTCACAGCAAAACAGCAGCGGGATCTCACCACTGCTGTGAAACGTGCCCGCATTGTGGCGCTGCTGCCCTTCGTCAACCCCGAAGGCTGAACGTCACTGGCACGCCACTGAGGACACCACCGCCACAACAACCTTGAAGACATCCCTGCATCAGGGTGATCTGGTGGGCGTGGTCCACAAAGGTCAGGTACTGATCGGCATCCTGCTATCCGAGAAGGGCAGCAGGGCGACGATCAAATTCTGCGGTCAACGCCGTGATCAGGAGCTGCCGAGTCGTGAACTCACCCAGCTGCAATCGGTCAGCACCGCTGAATCCGATCAGTGCTCCCTGCCGGAACTGAGCGACCTTCGCAAGCTGGTTCTCAACCAGAAGGATCTTGCTGAAGGCTGGTGGCTGCTTGAAAGTGAAAGACAAGCCAGCGATTGCCCTGCCACGGCCATGGCGATCGCCGAGTTGGCTGAGCTGCTGCTGCCTCAAAGCGATGGGCTGTATTTAGGCGCGCTGTGGCTCTGGCTCCATGGGGATCAGCAGTGGTTTCGACTCAGGCGTGACCATCTTGTTGAAGCCAGAGCGAGTGACGAGATCCGCAGGCTTCAACGGGAACACAGACGTGAGCAGCGGCGGCAGCAACAACGGCGTGAAGCGATGGAACGGTTGCGGCAAGATGCAGTTCTCAGCGATCAGCAATGGCATCAGCTTCCTGAAGAGCTACGGAAGACGATCAGCCATCTGATCCTGCTGGCGGATGAATCCCAGAGCGCTTTCCAACCGAACAAGGGGGAGTGCGAGTTGCTCCAAGAACTTGGTGTGGCCGCCGACCATCGTGCGCTCTGCAGTTGGCTGGTGAGCAAAGGCTGGCGGGATCCCCATGCGCTGCCATCCCTGCAGGGCAGTGCATGGTCATGCAGCTTTCCAGATGAGGTGCTCAGGGAGGCCGAGCAGCTGGTTGCAAATCACCAGAAAAGCGCTGCAGGGGATCTGAGCCGCACCGATCTCTGCCATCTCAAGACCTACACCCTTGACGATGTTCACACCCGAGAAATCGACGATGGACTCTCTCTGGAGGTCTCCGAAGGGTTGACCTGGATCTGGATTCATATTGCTGATCCCTCGCGACTGATCAGCACTGACAGTGCCGTTGATCTTGAAGCGAAGATCCGTGCCACCAGCCTCTACCTGGCTGATGGATCAAGGTCGATGCTGCCGATGGTTCTGGCGGAGGATGCCCTCAGCCTTTGTGCTGGCAGGCGCTGCCCCGCCCTGAGTGTGGCGATTGAGCTTGATCAGCAGGGAGCTGTTGGCAAGACGCGAATCATGCGCAGCTGGATTCAACCGCGCTATCGACTGACCTATGAAGACGGCGATGAGCTGATCGAGCTGGCACCTCCCGGTGACGAGGATCTGGCCAGGTTGTCTGTGCTGATGAAAACACGTCTGAACTGGCGTTTGAGCCAGGGAGCCGTGCAGATTGATCAACCCGAAGGCCGCTTTCAGGTTGATGATCAGACTCCGGAACTGCAGATCATTGAGCCATCGGCCTCAAGGCAGCTGGTCAGTGAGGCGATGATCCTGATGGGTGCGGCGATTGCCGAATTCGGGATCAGTCATCAGCTACCCCTTCCCTATCGCAGCCAGCCTGCAGCGGAGCTACCCACTGACGCTGAGCTTCAAGAGATCACGGAGGCTCCGGTTCGTTATGCGTTGATCAGGCGCTGTCTCAGCCGTGGAGTGATCGGAACACAGCCGATGCCCCATTTCAGCCTCGGGCTTCCCGCCTATGTGCAGGCCAGCTCCCCAATCAGGCGTTATGGGGACCTGCTTGCCCACCGCCAGGTGCTGGCCCAGCTCGAAGGACTTGCGCCGATGAGCGAAGCCACCCTGATGGCAGAGCTTGATCAACTCAACGATCCACTTCGGCAGGCGCAGCAGATCAGCCGCGAAGATCAACGCCACTGGCAGCAGGTCTGGTTTCAGAACCATCGCGAGCAAACCTGGCCAGCCCTGCATCTGAGATGGCTAAGACCCCAGGATCAGTTAGCCCTGGTTCATGTTGAATCCCTGAGCATGGACCTGGCCTGTCGGATCGAAGGCCATCAGGACCCGCAACCGGGCTTGCGCTTGACCCTGCGGGTTGGCGCTGTGGAGCCACTGATCAATGAATTGCAACTCGTGGCCAGCTAGGGGGCTAGGGAGCTCTGCCTGATTGCTGGCTGCACAGGCTTGCAGCTCCAGGGTGGTGGGCAGAACTGGCTTGAGCAATTCTTGGCTGATCAATTCTTGGCTGATCGATTCCTTGTTGGTCAGCAGATCACCTGAAGCACCCTCAACCAGGGGCCCCAGGGGTTGCACACAGCCAGCAAGGAAACCTCCTCACCATTCCGGCATTGAAGCAACCAGCGCCTCACCGCCGGCTCAAGGGTGATCAGGGTCCAGCACTCAGAGCCACTGCTGAGGTGATAGCTCTCATCAGCTTCAATCTTGAGCAACCCACGGAATTCCCTGGCCCTGGGCTCAAGAGGTGTTTGATCAGGCAGCGGTGGCGCGCCAACTCTGCTGTTCAGATCCGGCAGCTCAAGCTCTGCAGCGGAGCTGAGACATTCGGGGTGATCCAGCACAGCCTGCTGGGCAGCACGCCAGCCGGGATGCCAGGCCGGCCAGTCCCAGATCGGAACCACCGCAGCTGGGGCAATCGGGTCATCCAGAAGGGCCTGCTGCAGATCGGAGCTGTCGAGCTCTGAGGGAATCTGCTGCTGCTGCAGGCAGAGGGCTGCCGCCATGCCGGCAGCCTGACCGATATTGAGAATCAGTGGTTGCAGACGTGTGGCGCCATTGGCCATGTGACTGACGCTGAAGGCCTTATCAGCGATCAGCAGATTGCTGATCTCGGCACTGACCAGGGCGCTGAAAGGGATGCAGAACGGTGTGCCGGTCCAGCGCCCTCCCCAGCGGCAGCTCTTCGCTGCCAGTGGCCAGTCATCACCTGGATAGTGATGATCATTGGCATAGGTGCCAACCGCCACACTTGTGCATCTGCCGTTGTCGTCAAAGGGCAGTGGGCCGCGAGCACTGCCAGAGGCCATAGGCAGCAGGTCTGTTTCGACAACGGTGTCGAGTCCAATCAGCCGTCGCCCTTCACGCCAGTAGGGCATCAGCGCCAGAGATGGGTTGGGGCCGGGGAAGATGCCAGCGGCTTTTAACCAACCATCACTGGCGTTCTCGAGGGCATTGAGAAAATCAAGGCTGTGGGCCTGCATCTCGGCAGCCAGTTGTGCGCGAATGGATCCATCGGTAGTCAACTGGCGTTCAAGTCCCTGGTGCCAGTCATTGCCAGCCAAAGGCCAGTTGAGCATCACCAGACCACCGGGTAAGCGGCCATAGGTGATCGTGCGTTCAAGGCCATAGGCAGCCGTTGATGCTGTGAACGGCGCTGGCAGTGGTGGAGATTGATCCGGTAGCTGCTTGGCTGCATCGATCTGGCCGATCACCACCCAGGTTGGTGACTGAATCGGTTGGGCCTTGAAGAAAGTTTCGCCCTCAAGTCGATGCTGTGGTGGAGCACTTGGTTCATGCCAACGTTCCCGGGGCTCCCAACCCCAGCGGAACTGTGCCTCTGCAAAGGGCAACGTGTCCCCGAGGTCACTGCCATCAATCAAAAGCTCGAACTGCAGATGCTCGGTTTTGCCCCATTGCTCGATCTGAATCGCCGTGAGCCGATCCCCCTGCCGTTCGATGCCTTTCAAGCTCACCTCAGCCCGCCAACTGAGCAGCGGCAGCTCGCCAACCCAGAGCTGCAACAGATGTTCCGCCCTGCAGGGATTGAAGCCGAAACAACTCACCCAGTTGTGATCGAGTCCTTCCGGTTCATCGGCTGCCATCCCCCGCAGGAAGGCACCCCAGAGGCCCGTCTGCCAACAACTGAGTTCATGGCCATCTGGTGCGGCAACACCAGCAGCACTGAGCATGCCGCCGAGCCAGGGCCCCGGAGTGAGCAGAAGGGTTTCAACCCCCATTCGGGCCGCCTGAATCGCAGCTGCAACTCCGCCGGTTCCGCCACCCCAGATCACCAGTGGCATCCTCTGGGAAGAGACTGAACGTTCTGCGCTTGTCATGGTTGAGTGCACTCTGATCGAGACAGACGCATCTGCTCCTGCTCTGAAAGCTGATTGAGGCAACGAAAGCGCAGACCGATCAATTGTTCATAGAGAGGGTTGATTTTGCACATGGAAGGGATGTGGACCAGCTTGTGACCAAAGAGGGTGATGTCCCGCTCGAAGGGGCACTGGGCTGGAATCAGCTGCACGATGAACGCAGCCACACCAGGATCCTCTGGTTGGAAGCCGTCAAGCCAGTCCCTGAGGGGATCAAGGGGGTGGATGCCGCCATCACAGGGCTTCAGGGAGTGGAGAAGCTCCTGGGAGCATCCCAGCGCCAGCGCCCAGCTCTGAATAAGATCCAGTTCCTTGGGACTGAGATGGCCATCGGCAAGGGCCACAACCATGGCCGAACGCAGAAACTGTTCTGTCAGGTTTGAATCACAGCCCAACTGCTCCGCCAGCTCTGCGGGCTCAGGTGCGCGGAGGCCATGCCAATCAATCCTGCTGTTGACAAGCTGTTCAGAAAGAGTGTTTCTGAGTGTGCGTTGCTCAGCGGCATCGAAATCACCATCTGCCAGCGCCAGTTGATGCAGCCCCCCCAACCAGACCCGCAGGGCCGAATCAGAGAGGGGCGAACAAACGGCCATGGCAATGTTCAAAGCTGAGAAGTCGGGAGGTGGGGTCGTTAGGATCCTGCGTCGCTGCAGCGCTGCGGAGTCTTCCACCTAACGATGGCCTATACCCTCACGACTCCTCTCTATTACGTCAACGACAAACCCCATCTCGGCAGTACCTATACAACGATCGCCTGCGATGCACTGGCACGTTTTCAACGCCTTGAAGGGGATCAGGTGATCTTTATCACCGGTGTTGATGAACACGGACAGAAGATTCAACGGGCCGCTGAAAGCCAGGGAATCAAACCCCAGCAGCATTGCGACACGATCGCTGAGACCTATCAACACCTCTGGAAACGCTGGGGAATCAGCAATGATCGCTTCGTTCGCACCAGCAATTCAGATCACAGGCGGCTTGTTGAGGAATTCTTCCAACGTGTTGAGGCGGCTGGAGATGTGCGGATTGGCCGGCAGACCGGTTGGTATTGCGTTGGTTGTGAGGAGTACAAGGATGACCCAGAAGAGGCGGCAGCACCCTGCTGCTCCATCCACCGCAAGCCCCTGGAATGGAGAGATGAGGAGAACCTCTTTTTCCGGTTATCCCGGTTTCAGGAACAGATCGAAACCCTGATCAGCCAACCGGAGTTCATCGCCCCCGCCAGTCGCAGAAAGGAGATTCAGAATTTTGTTGCCCAGGGGCTCAGGGATTTCTCAATCTCGAGAGTGGGGCTGAGCTGGGGGGTGCCGGTACCTGGCCATGAAGGGCACACCTTCTATGTGTGGTTCGATGCATTACTGGGCTATCTCAGTGCCTTGCTCGAAGATGGCGGCCCGATCGAGATCGAACGGCTTGAAGCCTGCGGCTGGCCAGCCGCCATCCATGTCATCGGCAAGGACATCCTGCGTTTTCATGCCGTGTACTGGCCGGCGATGCTGATGTCTGCAGGTCTGCCTCTGCCTAAGCGTGTCTTCGGCCATGGATTCCTCACCCGTGAGGGCCAGAAGATGGGCAAATCCCTGGGCAATGTTCTTGATCCTGAACAACTGCTCGATCTTTACGGAACTGATGCGGTGCGCTGGTATCTCCTCCGGGATATCCAGTTCGGGGAAGACGGTGATTTCCAGCAGCAACGCTTCTTTGATCTTGTCAACAATGATCTGGCCAACACGATCGGCAACCTGCTCAACCGCACCTCATCGATGGCCAGGAAATGGTTCGACGATTGTGTCCCACCCCATGATGATCAAGCCGGTCTGAACCATCCTCTGGCCGTTGAGGCTGTAGGGACAATCGCTGTGGTGAAGGAAGCGATGCCGGCCCTTGCCTTCAACCGTGCGGCAGAAGCAATTCTGACTTTGGCGATCACTGCCAATGGCTATCTGAATGACACAGCACCTTGGAGCAAGATGAAGGTATCAGGCCAAGAGAATGATGTGGCCAATGACCTGTATTCCGTTCTCGAAGCCTGTCGAATTGTCGGTGTGTTGCTTTCGCCACTGGTGCCTGATCTCAGTGAGCGCATGCTCACGCAGCTTGATTCTAAAGTTGATGCCGATGGATGGTCTTCCTGCCTTGCATGGGGAGATCTCAACAGTGGCTCCTCTCTGCCGAAGCCCAAACCGGTGATGCAGAAACTCGAGTTGGATACAGGTCTCTGATGATTCATCCCCACAGGCTGATTCGGAAACTGACATGGCCTGTGATGATCTGCACCCTGGTGGCATGTCAGCCATCACCAACTTCGAAATCAACGGGCCCTGCACCCTTTGTATTCCGATCACTTGATCTTGCCCAGAAACATAAAAATGGTGAGCGGAACTGGGATCTGAAAAGTCCGCTAGCCAGTTATAACCTCAGTCGCAGACTGATTCGTGCCCGTCAACCCTCCGGACTTCTCTACAGATCAGACAAGCCTTCATTCGCAATCAGTGCATCCCACGCAACCGTGATCAATGATGGCGAAATAGTGCTGCTTGAAGGTGATGTAAAGCTGCAGCAACTGACTGGCCAGAAAGTACTGATCACTGGCAATCGGCTGCACTGGAACCCAAAGTTATCTCTGATGGTGATTGATGAAAAGCCTCAGGCTTTTGATACCACTTCACGCTTGCAATCTCACCGGGTGGAGTTCGATCAGAAAAATCGTGAGATCAGCTTCACAGGTCCGACCCAACTTGATCGTTGGTCTGATCAGCGCAACATGGAAAAGGCTGCCAGCACGATCATTCATGCAGGCAACGGCCACTGGAATATCGATGATGGAGACCTGGAAGCCCAAGGACCA
>DASCPR010000039.1:0-3078 GCA_036012625.1 Prochlorococcaceae cyanobacterium Fu_MAG_50 | reverse complement strand
TTTGCTTGGCAACAATCAGGGTCGCACTATCATCCCTCTTTTGAAAAGTAATTGAAGAGCTATCTGCAGCATCAGAGACATCCCAACCCCGCTCATCCTTGATCTCAACAACATTGCTCTGACCAAGAGCTGATTCACTACTAATAACCAGTTCACCGGCACTGATCGTCGTGTCACCCCCATAGGTATTGATACCACTCAGTGTGAGTTTTCCCTTGCCTTGCTTCGTCAGTCCGCCGCTTGCCGAACCTCCACCAAGCGATCCCTGCAACTCATAAGACTTACCCTTCTCAACTGCAATCGTGCCGCCCTGCTCACCAAGCTCATAACTGAGCAACCCATCATCACTGCCATCAATGCCGTAATGCAGGACCCCACCATTGATCCTCACCAAATTACTGCGTCCAAGGGCTGATTCAGTGTTGACGACCAGATCACCGGCACTGATCGTCGTGTCACCCCCATAGGCATTGCTGCCGCTCAGAGTCAGTGTTCCTGCACCGTCTTTAAAAAGATTAATATCACCAATAATCTCACCTTCATACCAAGATATACCACCCTGATCAATCAGCAGATCTCCACGTCCAATAACAATATTTCCGCCGCCATGTACACCGCCAGTGCCAGACCTCAACACAAGTGAACTTTCACCTGAAGAATTAATGGAATTGTCTTTGCCGGAATCAGTATTTAAATGGATATCGCCTGTCGCCTTAAGGACGAGCCTGGAATCACCAGCAGCATTAATTCGAGAATTGAGAAGTATATCTCCATCTCCAGCAGTTCCTGCATTAAGGTCCACTGAATTATGGCCAGCATAATCAATGCCGCTACCAAAGTCTCCATGAGCATTCACCACAATATCCCCTGCGGCCTCGAGCTTCAGTCGTGCATCACCTGCAACCCTGATTCCAGAGTCAACAGTGATGTCTCCAGACCCCTTCTCTCCAGCGATCAATTCCACAGAGCCCTTGCCATCATAATCAATCACATAACCAGGCTCATCATTGAATCCTGCCCATTTGGCATGTAATTCAATACTGCCTCCCGCCTCAAGTCGAAGATCTGCATCACCAGTCATTCTAATTCCAGAGTTAACGATGATATCTCCAGCCGTTTCTGTTCCAGCCTTCAGATCGACAGAGCCGTTACCAGTACGAACAATAGCGTCGCCATAGGGGACATTCAATTCAATATTTCTTTTCGCAATAAGGGCAAGTTTTGTGTCACCGCCAGCTTTAATCTCGGAATTAATGACTATATCTCCTGTTTCTGCATACACCCCATCAATCTCACCCATTTCACCCAATGAGACATTGGGAAACTCCGTGGAGATAGTGACATTTGCACCCATCTCAAGAGTCATTGCGATCTTACGCGCATTCTCAGAATCAATCACATAGTTATATGGATCCAGAAGCCATAATCCAGAGTCGCCATGACTCGACCAAGCTTGCACATCAATATCGCCAATCTTTAGTGAAGCACCCGACGTTTCAATGCGGCCTCCATCCCCAGCGGTGATGCCACCTAAGGCAAACAATTGTCCGGCAACAGTTGTTTGAGATTCAGGATTGAGCGTGTCGCTCCAAACCACGATTGTTCCACCATCTCCCCTGTTGATCGCAGAGGCATCCAGCACTGCTCCAGGGTCAATACTGGTAAGAGTGGCCTGGCGCACAGCTGGATCCTGGTTCTGCCAACTGCCTCCCACCTGAATCAGCCCTCCTCCGGCCGCCCCCCTTGCAAGCAACTCGGAACCACCATCCACACGCAGCTGATCCGCCATCAGCGTGATTGAGCCGGCAGGCCCCGTCGAGGAGCTTGTCGACAATCGGCTGCCGATCAACTCAACGCTGCCGCCGGGGGCATCAACCAACAGGCTGCGCTCGATCGAGATATCAATCCCCTCAAGCAAAATTCTGGGATTGGCAGGCAGTCCGCGATCTGCCCGTTGAGATGGATCATCTATCAGACCGAGTGCTCCCGGGAGCGGATCAGCAACCAAAGCTTGCAGCTGCTGAGCTGAGCTGCCATACACATCAAAGACGCCATCACTGAACCGCAGTGAAGTGGCCGTGCTCAGATTGAGCTGGGGCACATTGATAAAACCAGCTCCTGATCCGAGATGAATTCCACCGGGAGACAACCAGAACAGATTGGCCGGAGCCGACAAGCTCACCAACTTGTCGAGATAGGTTCCAACCGGTGAGGTGACACCCACCACCAGATTGTTCTTACCTCCCGTTTTGAATTTGACGCCCTTGATGGCACCTCGGGTGTCAAACGACCTGAATCTGTGAAAGCGATTCTTGCCTGCATCTGTACCGCCAGTGATCAAGCAAGTCCCTGAACTGCACTTGCCACCATGCTTACCGTTCACCCTGCTGCCAAGTCCACCCTTCCCAGTGGCCCGTACATCGGACCTGGCCACAGATCCGTACCAGGGAAGAACAGCCATCACCAGCCCAAAGGTCAGCTGAACCAATCGAGCTGCAGAAGACATGAACCTGGCTCTCGAATCAGTGAGTGTGTTCTTTCACGCTATTGACCTAGTCAAGAAATTGGCCCGTCTTCCCTGGAGAAGACTCTGAAAATGCGGCAGAATTGTCCAGCTAGACCCAAGAAATTTGTTTCTGCTGGCCCAACTCGTGGCACCGCCACTCCAGCCAGGGCCTGCACGGCTCCCAGAGCGGATCCCTTTGGAAGCCCGGCCTCAGCAGCAGGAGCCGGTGTTCGAGACGCCCATTTTTGGCGACCCCATTCCACAACCCCAGGCGGAGCCTTTAGATCAGGAGCGGCCGCCTGCAGAACTTCCCAACACCACCTGGCGTCCCCAGATTCAGGGCACAACTCCTTACAACGCCAGCCAACTCAGGGAAATTCTGCGCAACTGCGGCCGACCTTCAGTGCCAGCCACTCTGCGCGCTTGCGCAGCAGCACTGACGGCTCGACTGGTCCGTGATGGCTACATCAACAGCCGCGTCTACACACTTCTGGAACCACTACCCGCCCATCTCGAAGTGGTGGAGGGGCGCATCGCAGAAGTGCGGGTCTCGAGCACGGATCAAGGCCTCC
>DASCPR010000038.1:0-3555 GCA_036012625.1 Prochlorococcaceae cyanobacterium Fu_MAG_50 | reverse complement strand
CTCAAGCAACAGCACTTCTTCGTGAGTTGCTCCCTGCAGGACATGTTGAGAAGCCTCGATAACCGCGGCCTGGCCATCGTTGATTTTGCCAAGTACTGGACCGTTCAACTCAACGACACCCATCCGGCCATTGCCGTAGCTGAGCTGATGCGGCTACTGATCGATGACAGGCACCTGGACTGGGAGATGGCCTGGGACATCACCTCCCGCTCTGTGGCCTACACCAACCACACCCTGCTGCCGGAAGCCCTTGAGAAATGGGACCTGGCCCTGTTTGCCAGCCTGCTGCCCAGGCATCTGGAGCTGATCTATGAGATCAACCGCCGCTTCCTGCAGCAGGTGCGCCTGCGCTACCCGGGTAACGAGGCGATGCAACGCAAGCTCTCGATCATCGATGAAGATGGCGGCAAGGCGGTGCGCATGGCCCATCTGGCCACAATCGGTGCCCACCACGTCAACGGTGTGGCGGCACTGCACTCCGATCTGGTCAAGCGGCAGCTGTTCCCGGAATTCGCCGAGCTCTGGCCGGAGAAATTCACCAACGTCACCAACGGGGTGACACCGCGTCGCTGGCTGGCCCTTGCCAATCCAGAACTGGCCGAACTGCTTAATCAGCAAGTTGGTCCCGATTGGATCACCAGCATGGAATCCCTCACCAAGCTGGAGGAACGGCAGAACGATACCGGCTTCCTTGAGACCTGGGGCGCGACAAAGCTCACGGTGAAGCGCAAGCTCGCCAGCTACATCCACCGCAATACCGGTGTTCTGGTGGACCCCTCCTCCCTGTTCGATGTGCAGGTGAAGCGGATCCACGAATACAAGCGCCAGCACCTCAATGCCCTGCAGGTCATCAGCCAGTACCTGCGGATCAAGAACGGCCAGGCCGGTGATATGGCCCCGCGCACGGTGATCTTCGGCGGCAAAGCTGCCCCTGGCTATTACATGGCCAAACTGATCATCCGCTTCATCAACGGCATTGCTGAAACCGTCAATGCCGACCCGGATATGGATGGTCGGCTGCGGGTGGTGTTCCTGCCGGATTACAACGTCAAGCTCGGGGAGCAGGTCTACCCCGCCTCAGACCTTTCTGAGCAGATCTCCACGGCGGGCAAGGAAGCCTCCGGCACCGGCAACATGAAATTCGCCATGAATGGTGCCCTCACCATCGGCACCCTCGATGGGGCCAACGTGGAAATCCGCGAGCGGGTGAAAGAGGAGAACTTCTTCCTGTTCGGCAATACCGAATCAGAGATCGAGGCTTTGCGCCAAAGCGGCTACAACCCTGCGGAGATCGTCAGTTCCATCCCAGAGCTGGCTGAAGCGGTGCGACTGGTGGAGAGCGGCCACTTCAGCCATGGGGATGGAGAACTGTTCCGCCCCCTGCTCGACAATCTCACCGGCAGCGATCCCTTCTTCGTGATGGCGGACTTCGCCGATTACCTGAGGGTTCAAGACGAAGTCAGCCGCGCCTGGAGCGACCGGCAACGCTGGAACAAGATGTCTTTGTTGAACACAGCCCGAGCCGGCTTCTTCTCCTCAGATCGTTCCATCCGCGAGTATTGCCAGAGCATCTGGAAAGTGGATCCCCTGCCAGTGGAGATCACCTGCGTGGACTCCACGAGGGCCGACGTGCGTTGAAGGGTTGCCCTAGGGATGGCAACCCTGAGTTGAGACCACCCAGTGAAATCCCAGCAAAGGCCCTTGTGGACTCCACGAGGGCCTTTGAAATGAGCTGTTTCTGATGGGTACTGGCAGAGCCGCAGCATGGGCTCTGCCTTTGAGTGTGATGCTCAGCTGCGATCTGGCAAATCAGGGGTCTGATGCAGGAGGCGGTTGAGGCGCAGTCGATCAGCGTTGAGGGGATCTGGTGCAAGCTCTCCAGCAAGTTCACGGAACTTCTGTTCAATCTCCTCAGGCACCCGCACATCAAAGATTCGCTCCATCAGCGCCTCAATCGAGAAGAGATGGGCATTGATGTTTTCAAGATCAGCGATGGTCTGTTGAATCGCCTCGCTCTGTTCTTCAACCGCACCCGTTGCAGTGCTCTGGGGGGTCTGCTCGTTGCTGCGCTGGCTGCTGTGCTTCTGCAAATCCTCCAGCACGCGCCCAGACAGGGTGCGGAATGACTGAAGGGCTGCCCAATTGAGTTCCTGCTGCTGGCGCAGGGTTGGACACTCACGGATCAAGCGGTCATGTTCTCGATAAAAACGTAGACAATCGGGGCATTGGCAGGGCTCTTCTGGCACCGCACTCCCTCTGGATCAACGTCCATCATGACATTTCTTATGCCTATGCCGCCAATGGCGGCTCTTCTGAAGGCAAACCCTCCTCATCGGTCTCGATGGCTTCAGGGATTGGGATCTCAATGGAGGTGACCACATGGATCACATCCCTGAGCCGCATCGAGTCAGCAAACCAACCCATAGCCTGCTCTGTATCGCCTCGCTTCTCGGCATCTCCAGCTTGATCTTCATGGGCCTCAGCCAGAAGTGCCAGCCAGCAGAGGCAACGGGCCTGCACGACGGAGAGATCAAGATCCAGGGGTTGAGACTCTGCGATCCGTTCGCTTTCCTGCTGAACAAGCAGGCGAAGCCGCAGGTCGTGAAGCTGGGTCATGACGCCTGATCATCTAGCGCATACGCTAGCGACAGTGGGAAGCTTTCCCAAAACTCTATATATAGCGCCAACACGCTGGAATTGATGGGGAATACGGGGCTGGCGGGACTCGAACCCACGACCTACGGTTTAGGAAACCGTCGCTCTATCCAGCTGAGCTACAGCCCCCGCGAACGAGATTATGCCTGCTGCCATGATCCCAATGCACACTTCAAGCCCGTGATCACAGACAACGGCTGATTCGCAGCCATCTCTTCTGATCTCAAGGGATGGATCAAGGCAAGCTCAAACCCTGTAACTGTGGAGCCCTGCAGGGGCAGCAAGTTGCAGGCCAACCTTTTCGCAAGCTCTGAAATAGCTGATCGCTGATCGCAGCCCAAACAAACGCCAAACCCATTGCAGCCTCTTCCCCGTTGATTCAGCGACCATCAGCAAGCATCCAATAGAATCGAGAGGTCGAGATTCATGAGCCCCGAACCAACGGCAGGCAATGATTGTCAACTGAACAGTGCAAAGGCGTTACGTTTGCAACAAAGCAAGAATGAACAGATTCACAGAAGATCAAAACATCAACACAGCGCCTCTCAAGAGCCAAGAGCTTTACAGGTCGGCAAGTGGACAAGTCAATGACGCCATTCTCTAACAACGAACCGTATATCAAGGCAGGAAATTCAGCAGCCAATCAAGAGGAGTACATCGAAGCCCTTGAGCTTTATCTCAAAGCCATTCAAAGAGATCCAAAGTTCAAACAATCTCTCAAGCTTAATCTCTATAAATGTCTAAATGCTCTCGGTGAAGAGGTTGATATTGATGACTTCTTACCAGATGCCAAAGAAGATCGGCTCAACAGCTGGCTTGAAAAAATAGAAATCTGGATCAGTTCAAACCCTGAGCTACCAAGGCGCAAAAAAGTCAACTTGCCAGCAACTGTAAAAACCA
>DASCPR010000037.1:0-8301 GCA_036012625.1 Prochlorococcaceae cyanobacterium Fu_MAG_50 | reverse complement strand
TCCAGGGGCGATCAGCAGTGGTAGCCGATCAATCTGCATCAACTCCCCCTGCTTCTGTACGCAGAGGAGTTCGGTAACGCCATCGGAATTGGTGCGCACATAAAGTCTGGCGTTTTCAATCCGAGCCAGGTCACAGGGCTCGAAGCCGTGTTGGGCCACAACATCGGTGAGTTTCATAGGCCGAGCCTCCCGCGCAGCAGCGGATCAAGGTCCTTGCGCAGCAGGCCGGCATAGACCAGAGCAAGGTTGAGGTCGTCTCGACTCTCGGCATATTCGATCGCATCGAGCACAGCCAGCTTGAGGGTATGCAAATTGGTGAGCTGCCGATCAGAAGGGACCAGAGCCTCAAGAGATGAGGGGTGAACGTTGGCTTGAGATGAGGTCATGGGTTTGTCCATGGGTTTGCTGAACCCACTCTCAGGGCAAATGACCACAAAGTGCAACCCTTTAAGACTAGGGATACCACTACACATCGCCAAAACTCTCCATGGCGTACTGTTGGGCTATTCAGTGCGCCTTGCCCACGCCATGCCGGTCAACATCTCCATCACCAAGCGCATGGCCATCAACCTCCCCCTTTCCCTGGCCGCAGATGTGGAGCGACTTGCCCGTCAAGACCGGCGCTCGGTGGCATCCTGGCTTCGCAACACCATCGAAGATCGGGTGATCGAGGCGCTGCGCAGTGAGCAGGCTGCTGATCAGGCGGTTGCTGAGATCCGGCGCGATCTCAGGGAAAGAGGCAGTGGCGGTGGTGTTAACGGTGGTATTAGCGGTGGCGGTGCTGTTGGAGGATCTACTGGTGATGGGCGCAGCTGATTTGAGTGATTACTGATTACTAATTACTGATTACTGATTGCGGATTGCCGTGATCACTGATGGCAGCGAAGCAGCCGATCTGGGTAGAAGACAGTCATGCCATTGATGCGTTCCCGCCTCGTTCTGTTGAGGTCTTGAGCCAATCGCCAAGAGAGCGGCTGCTCTGAATTGATCGCTCTGCTCAGAGATGCTGGTCAATCTCGCCGCCACTGAATTACCGCCACTGAATTACCACCCCTGAAGAGCACCCACTGAAAGAGCAACCACTAAAGAGACACTGCTGCCGTGACCTGCCGCTGCTGAATTGAAGTGGCCCTGGATCCCACTGCTCTGCAAACTGGACTCTTCAGTTTTCAATCAATCAAAGATCCGAATCCTTGCCATGTAGACGGGTTGCAACCGCATACCCCTGCAACCAACGGTTCACCCTGCTTCGCTGGGATGGAGGCACTTCCTCGAGCAACTGGGAGAGTTCAAGGGCACCAAGGCGTCGCAACTCCCGCACGTCCACATGCCAGAGGGCCTCTGCTTCGCGAATCAGCCGAGCCCAGGTGCGTACCTGCTGCCACTGACGCAGCCGATGGCGCAGTGGATCCCCCTCCAGCTCCTCGCGAGAGGGGCAGTGAAAGAAAGGACGGTGGTCGCGAAGATTCGAGTCCATGCCATCAGCATGGTCAGCAAATTGACTGAGTGCACTAAATCAACACGGTCACTTCGGAGAGCTGAAGCAAATCAGGCTTTCTCAAGCAAATGCGCAACTCAACACGCTTGACGTCCTGCCTCCGCCTCAACGTTGATCACAGGGAAACTGAGCCTGGCGGCCTCCCGCTCACTGAGTCGCCGAGCCCATGCGCCTTTCACCGGATCGTTCCAACGGAATCCAGCCTCCCTGGCCAGATGGCGCTGCTCATAGGAGACCTGAGCACGCATCAGCTGCCTGGGTTCCAATCCACGTTCGAGAAGCTCCTCGAGATCATCACAGCGGCTGAACACTTCGGCGATATAGATGCAATCTGTGAGGGCACGATGAGCCGCCCACACAGGAACCCCATAGGCCAGAGCTAGATCCCTCACCGATGGTCTGGATCGAAGCTGACGATCCCCAGGCCAGGCCAGATCATCCATGGTGCACAGCCAGGGTCTTGACGCTTGCGGCAGGGGCCCACGTCCAAACCACTGCCGGTCGAAGTTCGCGTTATGGGCCACCAGCAGATCAGCGGCATCGATCAAGCTCTGCAGATAGGCCAGGCCCTCATGCCAGGGCTGCTCCAGACGGGTGACTTCTGCCGGAATCCTGTTGATGGCCTCGGCAGCATTCACCGCCACAGGCAGAAGGAAGGATTGCTGCGCCAGAACGGCTCGGCTGGGCACATGAAAGAGAATGCAGCCCACCTCCAGACAATGATCACGATCTGGATCCAGTCCGGTGGTTTCTGTATCGATGATCAGCAGCCTCTCCGGAATGGGAGTGGGCAGAGGGCCAGAAAGATGGGGTAGAGCAACCGGCGCCGGCAGCGGCGGGGAGGAGGCCTTAGCGCTTGTCATCGCGGCGAGAAGATCCAGCTGCCCATCGGCTCCCTGCTGAGACTGCTCCTCAATCACGGTTTTACAGCGCATTTGATCTCGCCATTCTCCCGCGATGAGCAAGGGGCTTCCTAGGCTGCTGGCCAGAACACGAAGCTCGCAAAATGCCCCTCAAAGCAGGCGATCAGGCGCCAGAGATTGCCCTCGAAGACCAGGATGGAATCACCAGACGCAGCAGCGATCTGAACGGCAAGATCCTGGTGCTGTTCTTCTACCCCAAGGACGACACTCCAGGTTGCACGGCGGAAGCCTGCAGCTTCCGCGACAACTACACCAGCTTCAGCCAGCTGGGAGCTGAGGTCTGGGGGGTGAGCGGTGACGACGGGGTGAGTCATCGCCGCTTTGCACAAAAACACAACCTGCCTTTCCCTCTGCTCTCAGACACAAGCAACCAGCTCAGAGCATCCTTCGGGGTTCCCAGAGCCCTGGGTCTGTTGCCAGGACGCGTCACCTACGTCATCGACGCTCAGGGAGTTGTGCGCCATGTCTTCAACAACCTGCTCAACGGCCCGGCCCATATGGGGGAGGCCAGACGCATCGTTGAATTGATCAGCTCGCCAGCACCAAGCACTGAGACATGACCCAATGGAGGCGATTGAGCCAGGCCTGGGTCCTCTGGCCAGCCCAGCCCAAGGGTGTTGTTGAGATGGTGGGCGGCAGTTATCTGGCCGCCAGCCCTCAGCTCAGCTACAGACGGTTGCTGGAACACCTGGCCGAATGTGATCTGGCCGTTCATGCCTGGAGTTATGTTCCAGGCTTTGACCATCAGGCCCAGGCCAACGAAGCCTGGGGGGCGCTACGGCGCTGCAGACAGAAGCTCGAAGCCCGTGTCGGCAGCCTGCCTCCATCACTTCGTCTTGGCCACAGCCTCGGATGCAAGCTGCATCTGCTCGCTCCCGATGGAGGCCGCAACAGCCAGTCCCTGGTTGCGCTGAGCTTCAATAATTTCGAAGCGGAGCAATCGATTCCGATGCTGCGACAGCTGGCACCTCGACTGGGCATTCGCACGGGATTCAGTCCGGGCCCTGAGGAAACACTGACGCTGATCAGCAACCACTACATTCAGCCCCGCAATCTGTTGATTCGCTTCAAGAACGACAAGCTCGATCAGAGTCCGAGCCTGTTGGACAGTCTGCGGGCGCGAGATGGTGATGCCTCCAAGACAGAGGAGCTGCCAGGGGATCACCTCACACCGGCCAGTGTGGGATTGAGAAGGAATCTGCTCGGCGATTGGGCTGATGATGCCAACCGAGCCAGGGAACTGCAGGAGCTGGCCACGATCATCTGCAGCTGGAGCCGCAATGAAATCAACTGATCAGGACCACTCTTGATTGGAGCTCACAGGGCAGCGGAGAGCAAAATGCAGCAGCACCTTCAATCACCACTGCTCGCGGATGGCAGAGGTGATTGAGACGGTGCTCAACGAAAAAGCCGAGGCTGGCCTGATGATCCAGATCAGGCCCGCAGGCGATCGAGAACGGAACGATCCTCCAGGGTGCTGGTGTCACCTTTCACCTCCTCTCCAGCCGCGAGGGCTCTGAGAATTCGGCGCATGATCTTGCCGCTGCGGGTCTTGGGCAGGGCATCGCTGCAGCGAATCTCATCAGGCCTGGCAATCGGGCCGATCTCCTTGCCGACATGAACACGAAGCTCCTTGACCAGCTCCTCTGTGCTCTCCCTGCCGCTCTCGAGAGTGACAAAGGCCACGATCCCCTCCCCCTTGAGCTGATCAGGGCGTCCCACCACGGCAGCCTCGGAAACCGCCGGATGACTCACCAGGGCCGACTCGATCTCCATCGTGCCGAGGCGGTGCCCGGAGACATTGATCACATCATCAACCCGGCCCATCACCCAGAAGTAGCCATCGGCATCACGACGGGCACCATCACCGGCGAAATAGATGTAGCTGCCATCACGGGGCTTGAGATATTCCCAGTAGCTTTCACGGAAGCGTTGCGGGTTGCCATGCACCGTACGCATCATTCCTGGCCATGGCTGCCGCACCACAAGGTATCCACCTTCATCGTCTCCGACCGGATCGCCCTTCGCATCAACAACGTCCGCCTGAATCCCAGGCAAAGGCAGTGTGGCTGAACCGGGTTTTGTCGGCGTCGCCCCCGGCAACGGGCTGATCATCACCCCACCGGTTTCCGTCTGCCACCAGGTATCGACAATCGGGCAACGGCCGCCACCGATCACATCCTGGTACCACATCCAGGCCTCTGGATTGATCGGTTCACCAACGGTGCCAAGCAGTCTGAGGCTGCTCATGTCGTATTGATCGGGAATGTCCCGGCCCGTTCTCATGAAGGCACGGATCGCCGTGGGGGCGGTGTAGAAAATCGTGATGCCATGCTTCTGAATCAACTCCCAGAAGGCACCGGGGTTGGAGGGGCGAGGGGCGCCCTCATACATCACGGTTGTGGCGCCATTGGAGAGGGGGCCGTAGACGATATAGCTGTGGCCTGTGATCCAACCCACATCGGCGGTGCACCAGTAGACATCGTCATCACGGATGTCGAAAATCCACTGAAAGGTGAGATGGGCCCAGAGGTTATAGCCCGCTGTGGTGTGAACCACACCCTTCGGCTTGCCTGTAGATCCAGAGGTATAGAGCACAAACAGCCTGTCCTCACTGGCCATCGGCTCCGCAGGGCAGTCTGCTGACTGGGATGGCACCAGTTCATGCCACCAAAGATCACGTCCGGGCTCCATCTGCACCTCCTGCTGCGTGCGCTGCACCACCAGCACCGACCTGACCGTGGGGCAGGCACCATCAGCAAGGGCTGCATCCACGGCAGGCTTCAGAGAGACCGGCTTGTCCTTGCGGAAACCACCATCAGCGGTGATCACAGCCTTGACCTCACCATCGACAAGACGATCACGCAGGGCTTCGGCGGAAAAGCCGCCGAACACCACCGAGTGGGGCGCTCCGATGCGGGCACAGGCCAGCATGGCGATGGCGGCTTCCGGCACCATCGGCATGTACAGGGCGACAAGATCCCCCTTGCTGATGCCGAGGGACTTGAGGGCATTGGCAGCGCGGCTCACCTCCCCATGCAGCTCCCTGTAGGTGAAACGCCGCACGTCACCGGGTTCCCCCTCCCAGATCAATGCGGTTTTGTCGGCGACAGGCCCATCCAGATGTCGATCCAGACAATTGAACGAAAGATTGGTCAGGCCCCCTTCAAACCAACGGGCAAAGGGAGGTTCGCTCCAGTCCAGAACCGAATCGAAAGGCTTGAACCAGTGCAGCTCCCGACGTGCCGCGTCGCCCCAGAAGCCTTCCGGGTCGTCCTTAGCCGCAGCGGCCAGCCGCTGATAGGCCTCCAGACTGCCCACCCTGGCCTTGGCCGCCACATCAGGGGCCGGAGGGAACACCCGCTGCTCCTGCAGAACCGACTGAATCGTGAGGGAGGAATCTGAGGACATTGGCAAAAAACGGTCTACTCAATGTGGGCATTCAAGCCAGGGCGTCAACAGAGCCACGGCGGGGTGACACGCTTGTTCAAATGCCGACGCTCTGTCCGCTCCATGCACCTGCCTGCAGCCTGCCTGTTCGACCTGGACGGTCTTCTGCTTGATACAGAACCTCTGCATGGCCAGGCCTGGTCTGATGCGGCAGCGGTTTTCGGGACCCAACTCAGCAACCAGCAGCTGCTCAGCCTGCGGGGGAGAAGACGCCTGGATTGCGCCCAACAGGTGATCGACTGGATCAGCGGCAGCGCAAACACCGAACAACTGCTTGCTGTGCGGCAGCCCATCGCCAGACGCCTGCTCAGTACAGCGCAACCGATGCCAGGAGCTGAAGAGCTGGTGCGCTGGTGCCATCAACAGAGTCTCAGCATGGCCCTGGTGACCAGCAGCTCCTCGGCATCCCTGGCCTTCAAAAGCGCTCCGCACCCTTGGCTGGACCTGATTCAGACCCGGGTGCTCGGAGACGATGAGGCCCTCGCGAATGGCAAACCAGCCCCTGATCCATACCTGCTGGCGGCAGAGCGTCTCGGCGTGGATCCAGCCAGCTGCTGGGCCCTGGAAGATTCACTCTCGGGAACACAATCAGCACTCAGGGCTGGCTGCCAGGTCTGGGTACTTGATGGCTCAAGTGCGAATCCTGATCCAGGCAACAGCCCCTCAACCACCAATCCGCGCCGGATCGATGGACTCTCTGTGGTGCTTGGGCAACTTCAGGCCCTGAGGCATCAACAGGCTCTGGATCAGTAAAGCCTGCTCAGCACGAAATCAGGCAGTTCCAGCAAAGCGCGCCGATAGGGGGAATCCGGCAGCCATGTGATCGCTTCCCGGGACTCTCGGGCAAAGGTTTCAGCCAGCTGTCTTGCGCGGGGGATGGCCTTTGAATCCCTGACCAGCTCAAGGGCCTGATCAAGATCCCCCTCCGCACAGAATTCACGTTCGATCAAACCAGCCAGTGTCGGGTGCTCCTCGAGGGCATAAAGAGCTGGTGCCGTCAGATAACCACTGGCCAGATCACTGGCGGCGGGTTTGCCGAGCTGCTGGTCACTGGCGGTGAAATCAAGGATGTCGTCCACCACCTGGAAGGCCAGGCCAAGCTGCCTGCCGAAATGATGCAGAGACTTGAGCTGGTCGGCACTGCAGCCACTGAGCACACCCACGGCCTGAGAACTGTTGCCGATCAGAGAGGCCGTCTTGCAATAACTTTTTTCGAGGTAGGTGGCGAAGGACTGACCCGTGTCATAGCGATACAAGCCCTGCTTCACCTCGCCATCGGCCAGGTCCATGATCACCCGGCTGAGCAGCTTGACCACATCAAGGTCATCGAGATTGGCCAGATGCCAACTCGCCTGAGCAAAAAGAAAATCTCCCGCCAGCACAGCGACTCTGTGGTTGAAGCGGCTGTGAACCGTGGCAACACCGCGACGGGTGGAGGCCTCATCCACGACATCGTCATGCACCAGGGAGGCCGTGTGAATCATTTCGGTGATCTCAGCCAGCCGGCGATGGCGCGGTGAGAGTTCACCATCAACAGACAGTGCCCTTGAGAGCAGCAGCACGATTCCCGGGCGGAGTCGCTTGCCTCCAGCACTGAATAGATGCTCAGCAGCAGCCTGAAGAATCGGATGACCAGCGCCGATCAGACTGCGCAGATCATTGAGCAGGACCTCAAGATCCAGCTCAACCGGCTGCAGCAGCTCAGTGACGGTGGTCATGCATCCTCTCGGCACAAAGATCCTAAGAGGCGCAGGCCGGACGCGGCAGAGAAACCAGTTCAACCTCGGGCCGTTGACTGAGCCAGGGCATCGCCCTGGCTGCAAAGCCCATGGGATCTGCAGTGACGCAGAAACGTGTGTTGCCCGGCGAGCGCAGCAGCTGCAGGGACAGATCCGGTGCGCCGATCAACTGATCCAGTTGCAGCGCCACTCCGCGGGCTGGATCCACAACACGCACATCTTTGGGCAGCAGCCCTTGAAGCAGGGGTTGCAGCAAGGGGTAATGGGTGCATCCCAGCACCACGGCCTCGACCCTTGCCTCGATCAGGGGCGCAACGTAGTCGCGGGCAGCACGATGAAGCCTCTCGCTGTCGAGATCACCGGCTTCGATCAGGGGCACCAAGTCTGGGCAGCTCTGCTCCAGAACGAAAACACCTGCACGACGGGCCTGAATCTGGGTCCGGTACGCCCCGGATGCGGCAGTTGCGGGGGTTGCCAGCACGCCGATTCTGGATTCGTAAAGCATCTCGGCGGCCGTTTCAATCAATCCCACAACAGGCATCTCAGCCACCTTCTCCACCACATCGCGAGCCAGTGCATTGGTGGTGTTACAGGCCATCACCACCACCGAAACCCCCTGGCCTCGTAGCCAGTGAATCACTTCCTCAGCAATCACCCTGATCTCGGCTGAGCTGCGGCTGCCATAGGGGAC
>DASCPR010000036.1:0-2275 GCA_036012625.1 Prochlorococcaceae cyanobacterium Fu_MAG_50 | reverse complement strand
TGGCTTTCAACCTCGGCCCCGGAGCAGTCGTTGCTGAGCTCCACGGCTGCGTGCCGCTTTGATCTGGAGGCGGTGAGGCGTGCTGCCGATGCAGCCTTGCCCCTGCCTGAGGGGCTGCAGCGCCGCTGGCGGGAGCAGGCATCCGGCCAGGGCCTTTGGCTGGAGCTCGAAGCGTCGTCAGTGCAGCGGCGGCAGTTGTTCACGCCGGCGGCTGCGGGTTGGTGTCAATCCAATGCTCCCCTGAAGCAGGAGCTATGAACAGCTCTTCTCAGCCACGCTTTTTACCACCACGGTTTTCAACAACACGGTTTTCGCAAACACGGTTTTCGCAAACACGGTCTTTCAGGTCATGGTTCTTCTGCCCTGAGACCGCTCCGGTGAGGTCTCACCAGGCAAGCTCACACCAGTCAATCCCTGCTCAGGCAAGGGGCTTCAGCCTGATGGAGCTGATGGTTGCCGTTGCCATTCTTGCCATCTTGGCGAGCCTCAGCCTTGGCCACGTCAGTGATCACCGCCGCCTTGAGGTTGATGCAGCGGCACGGCGCCTGGGGCTGGGGCTGGAGCGGGCGCGCCTTTCGGCGCGGCGTCTGCGCCGGCCCTGTGGCCTCAGTCTTTCTGCTCAGGGCTGGCAGGCACCTCTCAGCGGTGCGTTGCCGGCTTGCTCTGCTGCTGGCTTCCCTCTGCGTGAAGCCAGCATGGCATCGCCCATCAGTCTGCAAAGCAACCTGCCCGATGTGGTGCGGTTCACGGCCAATGGTCTGGTGATCGATGCAGGGTTGGTGGTGCTTGGCAGGCCAGGCAACGCCTATCGCCGCTGCCTGGTGATCAGCCTGCCCCTTGGCATCACCCGCTTCGGTCGCTACTCCGGCGATGCTTCAGCGGCTGATCCCGAGCTTGATCCCGAGGCTGATCCGGCAGCAGGCCTCCGCAGTTCCGCTTGCCTACCTGATGAAAGACACTGAAGCCTCTCCGGTCTGCAATGGCTTTTGCCTGGCTGAGTTGCTGATTGCCTCCTGCCTGGGGATGCTGCTGTTCGCGGTGGCCCTACGGTTGATCTTCACAGATCTAGCCATTGGTGGTGCCATGGCCTTGCGCTTGCGCGAAAAGTCTCTGCAACGGCGCACCCTGGCTTTGATCAAGGACGATCTGGCAGAGGCTTACAGCTGGCAGGTCAAGCCAAGATCTTCCAGCCAATGGCCCTGCCCGCTCGCAGGGCGTACACCAGTGCTGGTGATTCACACCACTGCTGATGATGCCCTCGTCTCTGGCAGTGCCATCATCTACTCGGTTGGCGCTGCACCGTCATCGATCTGGCGAGGTGCGGTGCTGATGCGCTGTGGCCCGGCTTACAAGCTCAGTGGAGAGTCAAGTCTCGGCAGCAGGTTTCTCAACCGCGTGGTGCTCGATGGGTTGCCTGCTGGCGGAGCTCCCGAGGAGCAGGGTTTTGTGGCGCGTCCTGATCACCAGTTGCCGGTGTTGCATCTTGAATTGCGGCAACGGTTGGGTTTAACCGGCGGCCGGGATCAGTGGATTCGATCTAAGACTGCGGTTTAAGTGTTTGCGTTTGAGTGTTTGCGTTTGAGTGTTTGTGATTTAAGTGGCTCTGGCTTTAAGCCGTGTCTGTACCTTTGATCTGGTTATTGCTGATTTCGCCGTCGAAGATGTTGCCAATTCGTGGTTGGATTAAGAGTTCATCGGAGACCATGATCAGCATGGTATGCTTGAGCGTATTGTTAAGTATGCAGTTGAAAGTTCAATTCATATTATTTTCATTACAGCGAGATGGGATCCCTTCTACGCTAATCATAATGGATACTTAAAGGACATTATCGCTAATTTTCCGGTTGAGCGTTTTGGCGTTACTGATCTGTGGTATAACCCATTTTCCAGAGACAGTCAGATGGACTTCAATAATGGAGTGAAAATCCAGCAGATGAAAGTGGCAAGTTCAGAGCTAGGCTTGTCTGCTGATAAGTGCATGCTTGTTGATAATGTTAAATCTACTGTTATTGCAGCCAGAAATGCCGGCCATGTTTTTTCAACCCATGTGCCTTGTGAGCATAAAATTGGCGTTACTCAAGAGGTTTTTGAGAATCTAAAGCGTGTTCAGTTTGCTTGATTTGATGCTCTTTCTGTTATCTGAAGTGATTCAATAATTGTTTTTGAAGCAAGTATTGTCTTTTGACTTTAACGCAGATTGCTTTTTAGCGGATTCACCCTGTTAGCCTTTTCACCACGATTGCTAGGATATTTATTGGTATTCCGATGTTGTAGA
>DASCPR010000035.1:0-9462 GCA_036012625.1 Prochlorococcaceae cyanobacterium Fu_MAG_50 | reverse complement strand
GAGGACCTCAAGCTTAATCTTGTAAATAATGATGGATGGTTGAGGTGCCAAATGAGATTCAATCAATATGCAGAGGCAATAGATAGATTTAGGAATGTATTTGGTGAAAATTTTCTTTTCTTTTCTTTGGATGAAGTGGTGTCTAATGTTCAGGGCGTCATAGGTAGCGTATCAATGTCAACCGGCCTGAACTTTGATATCGATCTTGCTAAGCGAGTGGTCAGCAAGAAGATTAATGAAACGGGAGTGAATCTGAGCTTGGATGATGACACCTTAGGCCTTTGCAGTGATTTTTTCGGGCCTTCCATTCAAGCTGCAAATTCACTTGTGGATCACCCTTTGAAGTTGTGAGAATAGACTTATCCTTTTTGGTGGCTTATTTTAAGCGATATTTAGTCACTCCGTAGCCAAGGACTTGTTGAGACACTTTCTCTCAATAGTAACTCAGTGTCGCTAATGGTTACTTCTTAGTTTTCCGTCTGGATGATTTGGGTCTGACTGGCTTGGCCACCAGGAGCCTGTCGATGCGAAATTCATGGGCCATCGTTTCTTCACTCTTTGCAGTGCGGCTTGCATTGTATTGCTTTGATGAGGTGATCGGCTTTGACTTTCATGATGCATCAGCACCGCCTCTGGGGGAATCACATGCCTGAAGCCCAGTTCTCCAAGTCTTAAGCATAAGTCAACATCATTAAACTCAACAGGCAGGGCTTCATCAAAGCCCCCAACATGTTCCAAAAGACTCTTCCTGATCATCATGCATGCACCCGTGACGGCTTCCCAGCCTGTCAACAAATGGCTGCGACCATGATGAATATTATTCATTCTCGGTAAGTTTCTATAGGCATGCTCTGTGTTTCCATTCATGCCAACAACGATGCCGGCATGTTGAATGCTGTTGTCTGGATAAAGCAACAATGCTCCAACACAGCCGACTTTAGGTCTCGCTGCCTGAGCTGCCATGGCTTCCAGCCATCCTGTCTGAATAGCTTCAACATCGTTGTTGAGAAGTAGCAGTAAGTCGGCATCAGTTGTTGCCGCTCCAATGTTGTTGAGAAGGCTCCAGTTGAAGGGTTGATCTCTGCTTATGACTTTGAAGGACTTTGGTAGTTTTTGTTGCCATTCTTCGAGCAGAGCAAATGTTTCATGAGCTTTTGAACCATTGTCCAAAATAGTTATTACCAGATCAATGCCTCGTTTGCGCGCAATTTCGGTAGTTTTCCAAAGGCTGGAAAGGCAGGTTTGAAGCAGATCAGCTCGATCTCGAGTGGGAATAATTGCACAGCATCGAATTGAGGCTGGTATCGCCCATTGGAGTTGAAAACATCCTGGCTCCTCCGGAATTGTCGTGACGCTTTCGATTGTTTCATTATTTTGTTGAAGTTGCTTTTTCAATGCAATGGCACACCTTTCAAGTTTTTCATTGGGTTGCTTTCTCATGGAATTCTGATGAGAAAGAATCAGCGGGCAATGCTTAATCTTTGGATCGTAGTTAAGGGCGTTGATCATCCATGCAAATCTTTCAGCCAAATCTGTTGATGGAAGCGGTAAGCATTGATGGCGTAGCCAATTGATCCGCCAGAGACTTAATCCATGCAGCCATGGACTGCTCCAGAAGCTTTCCTCCACCCATCCTGGCTTGAACCATGGATTGCTTCTTTTGCCCTGAGTGGTGATTTGATCTTCATCGGCATAGACGAGATCTGCTTCAACACAATCATTGCTCAGCCAGCGCTCCATAGCCTGAAGCGCCCCATCACGCAGGTTGTGATCGGATCCCAACAAGACCAGCCAGCCATCGATGGGCCATGGAGAGTCCCCAAGCGGCGCTTTGGGTGCTTCGGTGGGCGCACCGCTTGGCAGAATCTGCCATTGCGCAGCACCGTGCTGATCAGATGTCAACAACCAGAAGGGCTGAGAAACCGATGTGATTCTGCTTGGCAGAGCCGGCTCATGGTGACGGATCCAATAGGGATAGCTGAGATTATTGTTTCCATTGTGAAATGGTTCAAAGGCCAACTCCTGATGGGCCCTGGCTTCCATGAGTTGTTGCTGGATCCAATCTTCTGCTGGCAGCGTCACCCAAGCACGTTCAAAGGCTTGCTCTGCTTCTCTGTAGTGCTTGAGCAGCATCTGGATTTCTCCAGCTTCAAACCAGTTCCAGCCAAGCAAGGGATCATAAGTGCAGCTCATCTGCTGGGAGTAAAGAGCACTCTCCAATCGCCCTAATTCACGTTGGGCCTTTCCCAGCAAATGATGGGCTGAGCCATGATCTGGTAACAGTAGAAGGGTCTGCTTGAATAGATCTTCTGCTTTGGCCCAATGTTTCTGCTCTAAGGCTTGATTGGCATCATCATAAAATTTGCTCCAATGCTTTTCCAAAAGATTGAATTCACCTATCTTCTAAGCCTATAAGAGGCTATTGATAAGAGGTTATTGGTAAGTAAGCCTCTGGATTGACACATGGGCAGGTTGAAGTGATCTGATCGATAAATGTTGTTCAGACTGTTTTTCGTCTTTGTGGTTGTCATGTCATTTTTGGCCTGAGAAGTTTCCTGTAAAGCAGTGAGGCTTCGCGAAATTCGCCTTGTTCTTCAAGGGCAATAGCCAGTGGCTCCAGAACTTTTTTTTCATCTGGGGAGTGTTTGAGTAATTCTTTTAATAGACCAATCGCTCCCATCCGCTCTGGATTATTGACCGGTTTCCCTAAACCAGCTTTTGCCCAGCCCAGCCAGCGATCCAACGGCAAGGCCTTTGGATCTAATCGCAGCCATTGAAGTCGTAGGCGCAGGGCGACTTCAGGAACACCTGCCTTGCTTTCTGCGGCGGCAAGATTGCGCAACACTGCTTTTTGTTTTGAGGCTTCAAGGGAATTCAGTCCTTCGCTATAGACCTGACGCAACAGTTTCAAGGCGCCTTGCCCATCACCATTGGTTAAACGGGCAGCACCAGTGTTGATGCGGATATCTACTGTCTCGGGTGCCAGGGTCAGGGCTTGTTCAAAGCTTGTCAGAGCCTTTGCCCGCTCACCTTTCAGCATCTGGGCTTTGCCTTTCAGCATGAGTCCCGAGGCCGGCAGGTTGCCCTGTTCACCAGCCAGTACATTCAAACCTGCTAGCACCTGGGTTGCGCTGCTGGAACTTAGCTCCTCAGCCAGCTCTTTGATTCTGCCTTCAAGGTCTGCTTGATCAAGGCTGGGCTTTTTCGTGATTTGAGCAGAACTGTTTTTTTTTCCAGTTGCAGAGCTGATATCCCCTGGCCTTTGGGCCTGGGCCAATCCCTTGGCTGCTTCCAGCAGGCCATGCAGATCATCCATGGGCAAGGATTCAGTGCTGGAAGATACCCCAGTGATCTGTTGCTTCAGATCTTGTCGCTCTGCCAGAAGCAGGGCGATTGCCTGGCGGTAGAAGGGAACAGCCAACTCCATGGCACCACGGGTGTTAAGGGTCTCAGCCATCGAGTAATACCGATCGGCAATCTTGTTGTCCTGGTCGGAGCCAGTTTCTGCTGCGGAAGAGTTGCTCTGATCTGGTTTGGTCACGATGGCTATGAACGATCGAGGAGTTGAGAGGTCCTTTGGAGTTGGGATCTCATGTCATCCCCCTGAGTGGGAGCTGATGTATTGACCCGAACAGGAGTGCTCACGTTTGTGCACTCATTTTGGCAGGTCACCTTCAAACAGGGATCTGGGACAGTGGAAGACCCGCTGCTTCAGAGTGTGGTGCCTGAATGAAAGTTGAAGAGCCGATCAACTGGATGCCGAGCGTTGCGGTGGTGGTGCCAATGCACAACGCGGTTCCCTGGTTGCCTCAGCTCCTGGCAGCCCTGGTCAAGGAGTGGGACGTGTCGTTTGAGCTCATTGCTGTTGATGATTCCAGCAGCGATGGCTCCGCCAACATGGTTCGCAGTCTCTGTAACCACTGGCCAGCTCATCGTTGGCGTCTGCTCAAGGCTGGAGGTAGAGGGGTCTCAGCGGCAAGGAACCAGGCTGTTGCTGCGACGCAGGCCCCTGTGATCGCTTTTCTGGATGCGGATGATCGCCCCATGCAGGGGCGTCTGGCGTCACCTTTACAGGCTTTGCAGGACCATCCTGAGTTGGCTCACGTGCATGGGGGCTGGTGGAGAACTGATGCCTCTGGAGCTCTGCAGCATCCGGTTCGACCCTGGCGGGAAGGAGCTGATTTCGGCTGGCGTGAGGTGATTGAACACAAAGCTGTGCTGCCTAGTGCCTGGACGATTCGTCGTCAGGCTTTTCTAGATGTAGGCGGCTTTGACAGTCGCATCAGTCATTCAGAGGATGTTGATTTGCTGGTTCGCCTGGCAGCAGCTGGTTATCGCGGTGCCTGGGTATCTGATCTGCTGGTGCGATACAGGGTTCACCCCGGTTCTGCCAGCGGCCGGCTCAAGGCCCAGCTTGATGGTCTGCTGGATGTTCTCGAGCGTCATCTCAAGGATGCTCCGGAACAGATGAAGGGGTGGGCTTGTCAGCAGCGCTATGACACCACCACCTGGAGTTGCTGGCAGGCGTGGAGTGCTGGTCAGCCTGACTTCGCCTTGCAATTGCTGTGCAGGGCGTTGCGCAGTTGCCCCTACCCCTTGCCCAGGAGACCCGTGCATTTGCTGGAGGTGTTTCATCGCAGTTGCGCTCGGGTCGGAGAGTCTTTTGATCGAGCCTCTTTTCAGTTGACACCCTTTTGGCGAACAGCTCAGGAGATGTTGTTGTGCCCGATCGAGGCGGCTGATGGTTGATAAGTCTCCGTTGATTCAGGTTGAAGCACTTTCTGCTCTTGAGGGCGGTTTTCCTCAGCAGGCCTTGATGATCTGGAGGGATCTTCTGCTTGCGGAGAGGTCATCTGTGCAGGCCCATCTGCAGGCCGCCCACGCTGCTCTTGCTAAAGACCCGATTGCGACGGTGCGCAGGGATGGCTTGCGGCTGGCCAATGCTCTGCTTCAGGCTGAACCTGGCACCTCGGAAGTGTCTTTACTGGGCCGTCTGTTGCGTGGCTGGGGTGAGATCTGCTTGCTGGAAGTGCCCGGAAGGGCACTGCAGTTTTTCGAGCGTGCCTGGGTTTGTGGTCGTGATCAGAGTCTCGATCAGGCCCTTGCCGCTCTTTATGCAAGAAGGGGATTTGGACAAGGGGCCTGGGCTCTGGCTGAGCCGCCAGCGGTCACGGATCCCTGGCCAGTTCAGATTTCATTGGATCAGGCCCGCGACTTCTGTCAACAGCATCCTCTGCATGCTGAACCCCAACTTGGCCTGACCTTGCTGCGTCAAGGTCGGATCTGGCTGCAGCGGCACACCAACCCATGGCGCATCACCCATGGCATTGCTGTGCAGGATCGGCACGGAGAGTTCCGGCTTGAATTCTGTCGCAGTTATCCCTGGGCCTGCCCTCATCAACAAAGGCATCAGGATCTTGCTGTGCAGCAACTCAAACTTGCCGAGGCGACTTTGCCGCCAGCTCAATCGATTAGAGGCCCCGTGCTTGCTGTGGCTGAGTTGTCAGCAGAGCTTTACTACCACTGGCAACTGGAGCTTCTGCCCCGTCTCGGTCGCATCTGGTCTAAAGCCTTGGCACGCTGGCCGGATCTGCGCCTATGGCATAACGGCGGCAGCAGCCCCTGGGTTCAGCAGTGCCTTGATCGGCTGGGGATTGCTCCTGAGCGGGTGCTTGCGGCAAGTTCCCATCTCCAGGCAGAAATACTCTTGGTGCCGGCACTGAATGATCACTTTGGAACCCCTTCCCATGCAGGCATGGATTGGTTGGCAACATTCTGGGGTTTTGATGGGGCAGATCAGCGAAGGCAGCCCATGCAAGGTTCGGCATGTTGGTTAGGGCGCGAAGGTGCAGCACGTCGCCCTGTGCTTGGGGAGGAGCCCTGGAAGGATCAGCTTCAAAGGATCCGCTTGAAAGCACTCACACAAGGGCCCATTATTGAACAATTAGCGCAGGTCTCCTCAGCTGGCATTGTTTTGGCGCCCCATGGAGCAGGGATGGCTAATTTGATTACGGCTGCCCCAGGTAGTACGGTTTATGAATTTGTGAATCCTGGATATCAACCGCACTATTTCTCGGCAATTTTAGAGCGTCAGGGCCTTCATCATCAGCGGTTTCAAGCAGCTGCCACACCTTTGCCTTTGCAGGAGTGGCTCTATGAGGGGCCGATTTCATTCCCGATCGATCTGCGACCGGGGTGTAGTGAGGCCGCTGAGGCGCTTAGCGGCCTATTGCCATGAAGATGACTACTTCGCAAGATGTTCTGGAGGCTTTAACTCAGCTTTCAGACGGTTCAAGAGCTTGGAGCCACTTTGAATCCATCTCTCGCTGGCGTTTGTCATGCGGTGATGCTGAGGGTGCTTCCGTCTGGCATTACTGGAGTTTTGAACCTCCGACTAGCGAAGAGATTGGCTTGGCTCTGGCTGGGTTCTGGCGAAGCCTTGGTGAGAATGAAAAGGCCACGCAGCTTCTTCCGGAATCTGAGAGCTGGGAGGGTCTGGCCATTCTGCAGGCGCAGGCTCGTTATGACGAAGCGGAAAATCTGCAGAGAACCTTGTTGCTCAAGCCACCGACACTTGAGGTCTCAAAGCTTCTGGAATTGGTTGCTGCTTGGCAGTTGGCCGAGCGTTCCACTCCGGCCTTTGAGCTTCTCAATAAGCTCGTTGGCTACAAGCAGAGCAGAGGCGAGCCGTTTGGCCCCCACGTGGCTAATACAATGGCTGATCTGCTTGGGAAGCTTGAGCGTCATGAGGAGGCCGCTAGATGGTGTGTAAGGAGTCTTAAGGTTTATCCAAGCCAATGTTGGCCTTTGATGCAGCTGGCCCATTACGAATTTAGGTGTAAACGCCCTGATCTTTCAGCTCATTATTGTCGCGAGGTGTTGAAGCTCAATCCCCAACATAAATGGGCTCCAGGCTTGCAGAAAAAGTCTTTGGATGCCATGGGTGCGATTGGTTCACGAGCGATCCTCCGAAAGAACGCGATTAACAGGAAGAAAGTATGGCCTTGTTCATGGCATCGTCGACAAGCGCAATGGCGCAATCAGTTGGCCAGTCAATTGGATCAGGGCCAGTTGCCGGAGGGACTGGTTTGGCGCAGGCCTGTTGTTCTTCCCCCAAAAGTCTCCTGGCAGGACCATCAACAAGTGGCGATCTGGGGAGATCCTGATGGCCTTTCCCTTGCGGGTTGGGCACTAACCCTTGGCGATCATCCTCCGGACAACCCTCTGACTCTTTGGCTATTAGCAAGTCCAGATCCTGAATTGCAGCTTCACAACCTGCGGACTCTGCTGGCAGCAGCTTGTAGCAATGTTTCGATCATCACCTGGCCTATCTGGGAGCCAGAGCGTCATGGAGAGATTACGTCCCTATTGATCGCCCATCGTGGCTCGCCCCCGCAGATCGTGCCCTGGGATGATCTTGAGATCTGGCAGGAGCAAGCGAATCCCCATCGCTGGGCAAGAGTGGAACGGGATTGAACCTTCGCCAATGAGTCGCAGGAGCCTGGACATCAAGTGTGTTTCAGTTCTGGAAGCAATGTCGAACAAATGCCCTGGCTGGCAATTTGTCTCATGCGAAGGCGATCAAATTGGTTCGGCTTGCAGCTGCTGCAGGCCAATGGTCGCAACTGAAGCGCTGGCTACCTCCCCTGTTGAGATTAGGAGTCTCCTTAGGGGAAAGAGCAGGCAGTGCAGTGGCCATTGCTGCTTGGCTGCGTAATCAGCAAAGAGTGAAACTGGCCATGCTCTGTCTTGAACAGATGCCTTGGTAGCAGGCCGATGCCGATGCCTGGTTGTTGCGTGGCGAGATTGAACACTCTCTGGAGCGGTTCTCGGATGCACAGATCTCCCTGGCAAGGGCGATGACCAAAGGCTCACTGCAGATCGTGGTGACCTATCGGTTAGGGGAGTTGCATCGTTCACTTGGCCAGTCTGATCAGGCTGCAGGTTGGTACCTCGCCAGCTTGATGCGTGACCCCGTTTACTTCTTCAGTCATAACGCTCTGCATTTCACGCAAATTTCTGCCGCGCGTGATTAGCCAATACGAAGAGATTGTCAAAAAGGTGCCTGATCAGTCCCTCCTTCATCAACTTTTAGCGCTTTATCTTCAGAAAGCTCGTCGTCGAGAAGATGCGATCAAAGTGGCCCCTAGGGCGAGCAGGCTGGAGCTTGGCTCCCGTCAAGCCCTTTTGGCGGATGCGGCGGTTGAACCATCTTTTCCGGAATTTGTGATCATTGGCGTGCCCAAGGCAGGAACAACATCCCTGTTGCATTGTTTATCGCACCATCCTTCCATCTGATGCCATCCCAGGAAGGAGCTTCATTTCTTTGATCATCAGTTTCACTTTGGCGAGGAGTGGTGTCGAGCTCAGTTCCCTTTCTTTGAGACAAAGGCAGGCATTCTGCGGGGTGAATCCACACCGAATTATTTCAGCAACCCCTTTGCCGCCTCTCGCATGGCTGCTCTGATGCCGGAGGCGCGATGTGTTGTGTTGCTTCGCGATCCGATTGAGCGTGCGATCAGTTGGATGCTGCATCTCAAAAGACTCCAGGGTCTCTCTGGAGATCTGGAAAGTTTGCTGAGCAAAGAGCTCATGGCCATGGCAGACCTTGAACCGGATGCGCTCATGGATCAGGGCAATATCTTCACCCGTGGCTTGCAGGACAGTTGTTACGACCGGGCACTTCAGCATTGGTTGCAGTACTTCCCTGGAGAGCAGGTGCTGCTTATATCCAGTGAACGGCTGTTCAGCAATCCTGCCGAGGAGTTGGCTGCCGTGCTGGCGTTTCTGGGCTTGCCAGAGGACGTTTGCGCATTGATGCCAAATTGGCAGCATCTGAATAGGAATCCAAGGCCCGCGATTCAGATCTCGGCTGATCTGCGCCGTGAACTTTTTAGCTTCTTCAGCCGCCATTCCCAGCGAGCATTGTCAAGGTTTCAAGATCAAGTTGTGCCGCTTTTTTGACTGTCGGATCCATTGCTGCGACTGGCTTCTTGGCGAAAATCACCCCTTTTGTTGAGTCTTGATTGGTGATGCATGGGCAAAAACACCCACATTTCCTCTAAATTCCTGGACGTCAGATCTTTTAATCTTTTTCCGTGTCTGCCCTAATCCCAGCAACCAGCCCTGTCGATCCAGATACTGGTATCCAGATAGGTATTCCTATTGAAGGCACCTACACTGATCCAGCTACTGGCAAAACACTCACTATCGATAACCCCGGCCCTGGCGGTACGGTGAAAAGTGGATACATGGTGGTGACCTCACCCGATTCAACCATCGATGATCCAATCCAGGTCACCGGGGCAGTGACCATCGCTGCTTCGGTCGAAAACGCCACCATTAGAGGCGATGGCTCTGCAGGTACTGTCGTTACTGTAGCTGATACTCAGGGGCCCATCGGAGGATTCAATTATCACGTTGATGCTGAAGCTGGTGTTAATGCGACTGACGAAGTCAACC
>DASCPR010000034.1:0-1682 GCA_036012625.1 Prochlorococcaceae cyanobacterium Fu_MAG_50 | reverse complement strand
GTCAACCTCACAGAGCGTTTTGAGGCGGAGGGTGCTCCTGGCCATTGCGGCATCGGCCATACCCGCTGGGCCACCCATGGCAAGCCAGAAACCCGCAATGCCCATCCCCACCGCGATGGTTCTGGTGAGATTGCGGTGGTGCAGAACGGCATCATCGAAAACCACCGTCTTCTCCGGGAGGCGTTGGCAGCACAAGGGGTGAGCTTCAGTTCGGAAACCGATACGGAGGTGATTCCCCATCTGATTGCCCGGCAGCTTGAGCTGCTCAAGCAGAACGGGGGAAAGGCCAGTGGTTCCCTGCTGCTGCAGGCGGTGCAGCAGGTCTTGCCAAAGCTGCAGGGGGCCTATGCCTTGGCGGTGGTGTGGGCTGAAACCCCTGGGGCCCTGGTGGTGGCCCGCCGGCAGGCGCCGCTGTTGATCGGCCTTGGCGAGGGTGAATTTCTCTGCGCCAGCGATACACCTGCTCTAGCGGGTTTCACGCGCACGATCCTGCCCCTTGAGGATGGTGAAGTGGCCCTGCTCACGCCCCTGGGAATCGAGCTTTATGACCAGGCCGGTGAACGTCAGCAGCGCAGCCCCTCCTTGCTCAGTGGTGCAGACCATGTGGCGGATAAACGCGATTTCCGCCATTACATGCTCAAGGAGATCCATGATCAGCCTGAGGCGGCTGAGCTCTGGGTGGCCAGGCACTTGCCGGCCGGTCTGAGCGAAGAGATGCCTGTGGCACTCCCCTTTGCAGAGGAGTTCTATACCGGCATCGACAGGATCGAAATCCTCGCCTGTGGCACCAGTCGCCATGCGGCCATGGTGGGTGCCTATCTGCTGGAGCAGTTCGCAGGTATTGCCACGAGCGTGTATTACGCCAGTGAGTTCCGCTATGCACCGCCTCCATTAGCGGCGAATACCCTCACGGTTGGGGTGACCCAGTCTGGGGAAACGGCCGATACCCTCGCAGCCCTGGCCATGGAGGCCCAGCGTCGCCAGGCCCATGGCGATCCCGCCTATGCACCTCGGCAGCTGGGGGTGACCAACCGACCCGAGAGCTCCTTGGCCCGTCAGGTTGAGCACATCCTTGATATCGGTGCAGGGATTGAGATCGGTGTTGCAGCCACCAAGACATTCCTTGGCCAGTTGCTGGCCTTTTATGGCCTGGCACTGGCCTTTGCCGCCAAGCGGGGCAGCCGCTCCGTTGAGGAGATCAGCGCTTTGACAGCGGATCTGCGCAAGGTTCCTGAGCAGCTTCGGGCCTTGGTGGAGCTCCATGATCAACGCTCGGAGGAGTTGGCCCATCGCTTTGCCGAAACCCAGGATGTGATCTTCCTGGGCAGGGGGATCAACTATCCGATCGCTCTCGAGGGAGCACTCAAGCTGAAGGAGATCAGCTATATCCACGCTGAGGGCTATCCCGCCGGAGAGATGAAGCACGGCCCGATCGCCTTGCTGGATTCCCATGTGCCGGTGGTTTCGATCGCCATGCCGGGAACTGTGTTTGACAAGGTGCTGAGCAATGCCCAGGAGGCCAAGGCCAGGGATGCGCAATTGATCGGTGTGGCACCGGTTGGGCCTGATACGGATCTGTTTGATGCCTTGCTGCCTGTGCCGGAGGTGAGCGAATGGATCAGTCCCCTGCTCACGGTGGTGCCGATGCAACTGCTGAGCTATCACATCGCTGCCCATCGAGG